>JAJRAG010000038.1 GCA_028682925.1 Methanomassiliicoccales archaeon | reverse complement strand
ATACGACGGTAGCTTTTTCAGCCGCGAGGTTCACCGAGGCAACTTTGACCCCGTCAAGGTCGGATAGGGCGGTCTCTATCGTCTGGGCGCATGTCGCACAGGTCATGCCCGTCACGCTGAAAGATGCGGTCCTCCTGTCTGGTTTGTCCGCCGAGTGTCTTTCCTCGGATTTGTCCGTTCCCATTGTATCTGTTTTCGAGAAGAAAGCTTGATATTCATCTACTTTGCCTTTAATGATTGTAAAGTGATTCATTATCCAGAATACTACAATGCGAATTGCCAGCGGTCTATTTCGTGAGGTCTTGCGATTTTTCAAGTGAATTGCCCTTACACATGGAAAAGTCTATTAGAACCGATCATCAATGTGACTGCCGTGGATCTTGACGAAACGGACGTGAACATACTGAAGGTTCTTCAGGTGAACGGTCGACTTTCTTTCAGACAGATATCTGAAAGGGTGAAGGTGAGCGTGCCTACAGTGAGCAGCAAGATTTCGAGTATGGAGAACATGGGCATTATTCGGGGATATCAGACGGATCTGGACTCGGAGAGGATGGGGGAGCTGAGCGTAGTATTGACAGTCAAGGCAAAACCTTCCGAGCTGAAATCAGTTGCCGACCGCTTCCAGGCTGATGAGCATGTACGCAAGCTTTTCACGCTCAGCAATGGAAGATTATTGATGATATGCACCTTCAGCGGATCGCATTTGATCAACGACTTCGTCGGCCGTCTTGGAGATGTTCCAGAAATTATCGAATACGACATCGCTAACATCATAAATGTGATTAAGGAGCAGCAAAGGGCACTCGTTGAGCAGAACATGATTGTCGTTCTGCAATGCTCATTCTGTAAGAAAGAGATCCGGGACGATCCGTTCAAGTTCAAAGCCGATGGAAGAGACTATTATCTATGCTGTCAGACCTGTCTCAAGTCGTTCCAGGAGAAGTACGACAAGGTCAAGGGAAAAACCTGATCTATGGATTCTACTTGAGGGCGGCGATGATATCGATCTCGACGCGGGCTCCAAGGGCCAGTTTCGAGACTTCGACCGTAGCCCTTGCAGGTGGGGCACTGGGGAAGAATTCCCTGTAGACATCGTTCATTTCTTTGAAGTGGTTCAGATCCGTCAGGTAGACTGTGGCTCTTACAGCTAGGTCCATGGAGGATCCGGCCTCCTTGAGTACTGCCCTCAGATTCTCGAGACATTGTCTCGTCTCTTCCCCTACGCTTGCTTTGACCAGGTCGTTCGTTCTGGGATCAATTCCCACTTGTCCTGAGCAGAACACGAAATCGCTGGACACGATCGCTTGGGAGTAAGGTCCAATCGGGCTAGGAGCATCATTCGTCAGGATGACTTTCTTCATGTCGCCAATAATCTACTTGGACGTATTAAAGAAGAACGAGCGAATGCTCCCTGGTGGCTTTCTCGTCGTCCTTCCACCGCTCAAGCTATGACTTCAATTTTCGCTCGAGGAGCCAAGCTGGTAAGCTCGCGACGCTGTCGATCACGTGCCCACATTCCTTTTCCCTCCACGTCGAGTCATCGGACCAGCCTGACAGAACACCTACGAAAGTCGACCCAGCGTTCCTTGCACAGAGCATGTCGATGGGATGATCTCCGAGCATCAGGCATTCTCCTGGGGACAGGCCAAGGGAATTCGCGACATGTTCCATCGCTTTGCCGTTCGGTTTCGCATCGGAGGCCGGAAAGTCGTCCCGACACACGATGACATCGAAGTGACTATGATCCAACCCCGATGACCTCAAGGCCTCCATCGTGTAGGTCCTCGACCCTCGCGTCAACAGACCGATCATAAATCCCCATTCTCTGATGGTTTGTAAAGCTTCTTCTGCCCCTTTCAATTGAGAACTTCGTTCAACGTTCTCAAGCTCCACTTCGATTAGCAACGAATCGATAGCGGGTTCCATCTCCTCTAGGATGCTGGCTTGTCCCCTAGCCTTCATGAATGAACGGAATCGTCCAAGGTTGTTCGTGACAGTGTCGTCAGCGTCGAGCATCTCTTCTGGGATTCCACGAGATCGAAGAAAGGAGATGATCCTCTGTCTCATGATTTTGAAGTCGATGGAACTATCGATAAGGGTACCATCGAGATCGAATACTATCGCTTTGATCTCATCTATGCTCATCGCCACCACTTGGAGAGAATGCAATTGAAAACATGAACGTGCATAAGATGCTTTCGTCTACTTAGAAACGTACCATCCAGGGATCTTGCATGAGCGATCAGAAATCCTCGAGGACAGTCAGTGTCTCGGTATGGACAACCCCTGGGATCGCCCCTACTTTGTAGAGAACTAGCCTGCCGACATTCTCGACGTCGCCGCTCTCTATCTTGGCGATTAGGTCGTAGTCGCCAAATAGGGGATAGACTTCCACGACCTCTTTGATCCTCTTCAATTCCAAGTATATCTGGTGGTCCTTTTGAGGGGCTGAGGTTATCAGTACGTAAGCAATCGTTTTGATCGCCTTCCAATGGATTACGATACCTCCCTGACATTATTTAGCACTATCGCCGTTTTGCATAGCCAGGTACACTCATCCATCACATTCTGTAGGCTCCGATCTCGACGTTGACTGAGACAAGGCTCTGATCGTTTCCGACGGCTGGGGTCATTTCAAGCAGACAAACCGTCATGTCGTTGGATTGAAGAGTCCAATAGACAATGACTCATCAGGTATCCATGACCATCGACCGCGACGAGTCTCTGAGATTGGTCCGTCTCTATGTCATGAAGGAAAACAACGTCAAACACATGATCGCAGTTGGAGCGGCAATGAAGCGAGTCGCCCTCAGGCTCGGGGAAGATCATGAGAGGTGGGAGATAGTGGGCATCCTCCATGACATTGATTTTGAGATATGCTCGGGACCTGCCGATCACACCATCAAAGCAAAAGAGATGTTGCTTGAGACTGTCGACCGAGAGGTCGTCGAAGCCATTCAAGCCCACAACTACGAAAACACCAAGGTCCCCGTAGACACGACTCTCAAGAAAGCCCTGTTGGCGTGTGACGCGGTATCTGGACTTGTAATTGCCTGTGCTCTTGTCATGCCCTCGAAGAGTCTTGCAGAAGTGAGGCCAGCGACTTTGATGAAGAAGTACAACTCAAAGGATTTCGCCAGGAATGTCAATCGTGAAAGGATAGCGATGTGCGCCGATCTTGGTATCACTCTTGAGGAGTTCCTATCGTTATCTCTGGAGGGTATGAAAGAGGTCTCGGACGAGCTGGGACTTTGATCCTCTGGCCTCACGTGATGAAATGATCTAGTGTTGGACGTCGAGATTCCTGTACCATTCAGCCGTTCTCCTTACGCCTTCCGCCAATCCCGTGACTGGTTTGAATCCTAGATCTTCCTTGGCTTTTGCACATTCGATCTTCTCATGATCTTTACCAAAGAGCTCCACGACGAACTTGGATAGCCCAGGCTCTTTCTTGTATCCACCCAAGGCGGTCCGGAACTCGCTCAGCCTCGCCACCAAGTGGGAGAAGCGATAAGTGACGAATGCTGGTGTGATGTTCTTCCCAAGCTCTTTTGAAATCTGCTCGTAAATGGAACGTAGAGATACCTCCTCAGGGCCGTCTAGATTGTATGCACATCCTTCGATTCCCTTCTTCTCTCCCGCGACAAGGAAGACCTTGGTGAGGTCGTCGATGTAGATGAGAGGGAATCGTGTTAGTCCATCGCCGATGTAGACGACCTTCCCAGAATCGACGATTCTGAACCAATGAATGGAAGCCGTATTGTCTCGCGGACCATATATCACACCTGGCCGCAGTGCGACCCCCTCGATCCCCTCCTTGGCGCACTCTTTGAAGAACATCATTTCTGCTTCGGTCTTCGACCTGCAGTACTTGTCACTCTGTGAAGCTGAATAGGCTCTGAAATTTCCGAGGGATACCCGACCTTCAGGGCCAGTCACTCCCAAGGAGCTAGCGTGAACGATCCTCCCAACTCCAGTCTCTGCACCCGCGATGACTACATTCAGGGTGCTCAGAACGTTTGCTTGGTACAGTTCGTCATACGGGACAACGTAGCGGACGGCACCGGCGCAGTGGTAGATGTGATCGACGCCTTTAGCTGCTTGTTTGACCGATTCAAGGTCTCTCAAGTCACCATAGCGTATCTCAATAGGCAAGTCTTCGATCGCGGAGACGTTGCTTGTCTTCCTGGCCAATATGACTACCTTTTCCCCTCGATTGCAAAGCGCCTCGACAACATGTCCGCCGAGGAAACCCGATGCTCCTGTCACTAGGCTTGTCATGTGAGAGTGGAGTAAGACGGACAAGTGCTAAGAACCCATCGGAGGTGTCGGTCGGAAGACTAATTGAAGTTTGATTGACAGAACAGCGATATATTCATTCCTTCGACATTCTGGCTTAGGAAGCCATTGATTATCCTATTTAAACGTAACTGTAGCATGCTCAACCACCCTTTTTATATTCTGTTACCGAAGCTCTGTCCAACGATCTCTTCGAGGAATCTAAATGAAAACCAAAATGATGGCGGTTGTGGCAACGCTCGCACTCTTTGCGGTTGCTGGGACATTCGTCGTATCGTCCGTGAATTCGATGACGATACCAGTGAACGATCCACATGGCCTTCCGGCTGGTGGTGCGTACATTCCGGTCAATGATCCGCACTTCGTGACAGATGCTCTGAATGCAATTGCTGGAATCACTTCGTACATACCTGTGAACGATCCACATTCTATCGCGCCAGTACTTGATGCGTCGATCTTTTACATTCCAGTGAACGATCCTCACTGATGGGAAACCAATTCGGGGCTATTTCCCCCTTCTTATCTTTCTTTCCATTTCTTCTCTTGCTTCTCAGGAAGTCTGACTGAACCCACTTGTCGGCGACTGCCTATCCATGACCACGAGTCTGTTAAGCGCTATCTCGACCTCCCTCCTGAGATTCTCGTTGCCCCCCTGTGCGGCCAGGGCGAACGCTTCATCTAATAAGTCTCTCGCCACTTCGTATTCTCCATTCTCAATGTGGACCTGACTGATCTCGAAGAGCCAATGACTGAGCTTCATCGGTACATCCAGTTGACGAAGAATGTCAAGGCTCCGCCTGAATTGCTCCTTTGCCCAATCCCATTCCTTCTTGAGATTGTATAGATACCCTCGGTACAGGTGCATGGTGGCCACCATGATTCTGTCATTCAGCCTCGCGTATATCGGGATAGCCATGTCGAGCAACTCCTCGGTCCTCTCCTGATTTCCCATCTCAAGGTAGACGGCTGCAGAGTTGGAAATCGCATATCCCATGATGTTCAAATCCCCCGCCGCACTGGCCAGTTTTATCGCCCTTTCCTGCATCTCAAGGGACTCCTCTATCCGTCCGACGACCCGCAGATCGTTTGCCAGGCCAGTGCAAACCTTCGCTATCTCCTTTACATCCCCTGTCTTCTCCAGTATCTGCAGCGCTTCATCTTTGTACTCTACGGCGCTTTCGTGCTCCATCTGCTGACTGTAGACCCTCCCAAGCCCGTACAATGCCTTCCCCAGACCTACGTCGTCACCAAGAGATTGGGCCAGCTCCTTCGAAGAGGTGAAATATGAAAGTGCCTCCTGGAACCTCCCTCTTCGTTCGCATATCCCGCCCATATCGTAGTAGACCTCAACCAGCGTGTGGTCATCTTTCAGCTCCTTCGCGATCGACATGCTCCTGCTCAGAAGATCGAACGCCTCTTCGAACCTGGTTCTCTTCAGGGCAATGGCACCGATTCTCCGGAGCACGTCCGCCATCAACCTTCTATCCTTGTCTTCTGTCGCCATAGATAGGATCTCCTGGAATCTCGAGGACGCTCCGTCCCAGTCTCCCTGGAGATCCTTGATCTCACCCTCGAGCAGTAGTATCTCTGTCTTCTCACTTCTACCAATGCTCCTGCAATTCTGAAGGAGGGACGCAAGCAACGTCCCAAAGACGGCTGCGTATCCATCCGAGAT
Organism: Methanomassiliicoccales archaeon; assembly: GCA_028682925.1. Taxonomy (GTDB): domain Archaea; phylum Thermoplasmatota; class Thermoplasmata; order Methanomassiliicoccales; family JACIVX01; genus JAJRAG01. The sequence continues at coordinate 3,850 of JAJRAG010000038.1, read as the reverse complement.
TATTCTCCTCCCATTGCCCGCCGCCACCTTGATCGCGATGTCATAGTCCCCAGCCATTAGGGCATGATACATCGCTTCGACGTTGGAGGGTGACGCCGGATCTCGAAGGTAGTAGTTCGACGCCGAGCGATGGTAGTTCGCTCTCTGTCTCGGCGGCATTCGATTGTAGAAGAAGTCTCTGATAAGGTCATGCATACCAATCATTCTTCCGACAGACTCTTGGAGGAGCGACTTCGTCAGCAAGCCATCGATTGTATCGTAATCGATGAAGTAATCCTCGTACTTCATCTCCTTTGGTCTATTCCCAGTCTCTTTTGCGATTTCGTCTCCCATCACAAAGAACGCATCCAGGCTGATAGGGTATCTAAAGACCGAGGCTATTTCGAGTATCCGACACTCGGCCAAATCTAGCTTGGAATACACCTCCTGCTCGATGAACATGCGAACATTCTTGTCGAGCATCCGTCCCGGGTCTTCGACCAACTCAAGGAACAGCGGATGCCCTTTGGTCGCGCGAAAAAGACTCTCGAAGTGCTTTTCCGGGATTGCCCTTCTTTTCATTATCTGGATACTGCTTTTCTTGTCCAGACCTTCAAGTACGAGCTCTTTGACAAGTCCGTTGAAGACTGCACTTCGGGTGTAGAAAGAAGGGATCTCTCTGCTTGCGCAGATCAAGCGCATTCCAGGAAGATCTTCGAAAATTCCCACCAGCGTGCCAAGAAAGTCTGATATGGTCTTGTCAGCCTTCTGAATATCATCTACTATCAATAGCGCTGAGAGATCCTTGAGGTCGGACACTATGATGTTGCTTACTTCCCCAATGTCGGGAGTCTCATTCTGAGCCAGATGTCTCTCTAGTCCCCTTCTCCCCAATTGTGAGAAGAACTCGGCGAGAGGACTCAGAAGCAGCTTCAGGGTCATCCATTCGTGAATCTTGTACCAGAAAATGTTCGTCTTGTCCCTTACATCCTGAGCGAACTTCGCGAGTAGGGTTGTTTTTCCGATACCTGGAATGCCGTTGACAACCAAGACTCTGGTATTCTCTGAGGCCAGGAATCCAGACAACTCTGCCAGCTCCTTCTCTCTCCCCAGGAACACGCGGACAGTTGGCTTTCTGTCCGTGAAGTCGACGTACCTCCTTTCCTCTTTCGTCTTCATTTCATGGAATGAGGCGCATTCGAACCTGCCTCTGGTGATGCCCATCGCCAATTCGAGCAAAGAATACGGCTTTGGCAGGTAGACGTTGAGTTTGCCGACTTCATCCACCTTCTCATTTCCGTCAAAATCTACGATCACGATATTGGTGTCCTCGATCTCCTTTTTGATTCTCAGTGCCCTCTGGAACCCATTGGATGATAGAAAGTAGGCCCGCCGCACGCTCGGGAGTCCTTTGACATGTTTGGTTTGAACCTCGACGTCACCTTCCGTTGAAAGGACGCCAATGATTCTTGAGACGTTGTTTCTTCCTATTCCAGTAGCTTCAGCGATTCCATCCTGCGTCAATGACTTCGGCGCGTCAGCGTCTTGATAGAACCTGTGTTGACTGAGAAGATGGAGGGTTACCTTCTCCTCCAGGCTAACAAGAGATTTCCTTCCGTTCCTATTCACGAGAGAGGGATTGGGGGTTCAAGAGAAAAAAGGTTCGTTAGGCAGAAAGAAGCATGCTCAAATTGGATTTATATATGAAGAATGGCAAACGAGCCTGACGTAAGAATCAGAGTGGTGGAACAGAATGACTGTGACTAATAAGACATCTAAGATCTCCCTCTTGGTCGAAGGGTACCCAAGATACGGTTTCGAGATACTCTCAAAGATTCTCGACAGAAAGAGAAGCGGAGTCTGCATCACGCGACTTCATCCAGATTACGTCGTCCAGAAATACGATCTTCGCAATGTTGAGTGTTGCTGGTTGAGCGGTTGCACTGGCAAGAATGTCATATCCCCGAAATCTCTGAACCAGCTTGTGAGAGCATTGAGATCTAGAATGAAAGGAACGAAGGAGATGCTTGTGTTCCTCGATGGACTGGAGTATCTTCTGATGTGGAACGACATTGGAAGGATAATGTGGACGCTGAGCGAGATCGACTCGACCCTCGAGAATGTCAACGCGGAGATGCTGGTCTGCATTGATCCGTTAACACTCGAACAAAGGGACTTAGAGAGACTGTTCGGGGCTTATCCAAGACGCATCGCTCAAGAGATGCTAGCTTCCATCACTAGCTCACAATCTCAGCGTATCTCTGGAGTCTTGCAAGAGAACGGGGGTCAAACAGTCGGGGATCTACTGCAATCAAAAGTATTGCATGCGACTCCATGACTATGTCGTTCATCTGCTCTATGAACATCTGAAGTCTCTGAAAATCATTGAATAGAGAGAGATATTCGATACCATCCAGGAGTACGACAGCACCTGGGTTGCCTTTGACGAATGAGGCCACATTCTGTGTCAATCGGGAAAGCTGGTTGGGAGGGACGTTCTTCAGTCCTGGTCTCTCGCTAAGCCATATAGATTGCGTGCCTTTTTCTGATCCCCTACTATTTGCCAGATCAGGATGAAAACGTGAGATACGAAGAACGTTTTTTCCGTCGCCTATGAGATTGCGCGTCACGTTAAGCATTTTGTCCAACCGCTCGTCAACGACAAAATACATCCTGCCGCAATCAAGAGTAAGCATTCCTACTCCAAGACTGACGTTGATCGATTCCACCTTACGGTAGCTCTCTTCGACCGTTTCTGTCGCAAGCAGATCGTCCACCTTCTATTCTTCCCGCACACGTATTCTGGTAGATGGATTAAGGGCTTCCGTATATTAATCCTTTATTGAAGTTGCGGCAATCAGGGAAGCCAAGTGCGAGCGAACCAGATATGCCGGACATCGAACGGGAGGCCGTCTCGTTTGCGGAATCATATGAACACAGTGGCCTTACCATTTACATCCACCGATGCGCAAGCCATGTGAGGTGTGTTGAACGCATAACCCATATGTCCTTTATGGTCGAGGGCAATGACTCCTCCGAGGCCGTTTACTCTCCTCTTGAGATACTGGATGGTCTCAATAGAAGCATCAAGGGGGGTCATCCCATTCTTGACGCTGTCACACACTCTCCTTGCAGGGATGACCTTCATCAACGATTCTCCCAATCCTGTCGTCGATACCCCCGCGCTATCGTTGTCTGCATATGCACCACAACCGACGATTGGGCTATCTCCGACCCTGCCTGGGAGTTTATTGGGAGTCCCACCAGTCGAAGTCGCGGCGGCGATCAGGCCGTACCTGTCGAGTGCCACCGCCCCAACGGTTCCTCGCTTCTCGAGCTTGCCCGGGTCCCCTTCGAAGATTCTTCTGACCTGGTAGTCCCGGTCAGCCTTGATTCTCTTCCAACGTTCGAACTCCTTGTTCGTGAGCAGCTCTGCTGTGGTGACAGTCTCCATACATATCGATCTCGCGAACTTGAGCGCCCCCTCTCCAACGAGCATACAATGAGGTGACGTCTCCATGATTCTCCTGGCCAGCGTCACGGGATGACTGATCGATTGAACGGCAGCCACCGAGCCGAAATCGAGATTCTTTCCCTCCATTATCATCGCGTCCATCTCCACATCCGCCTCGCTGTTCAGGAACGAACCTCTCCCAGCATCGAAGACGGGATCCTCCTCCATCGACCTGACAGCAACCTCAACTGCGTTCAGGGCAGATCCTCCCTCATCCATGAAATGGTATCCTAGTCTGGCAGCCTTGAGACACCCCACCTTATGTCCTTCCTGTTCATCGAGAGGTATGTCCCAGGCACCGCCATGAACAATTATCGCGTAAGACATGTTCATCTGATCTCCTTGAAGGATTCGAGT
>JAJRAG010000185.1 GCA_028682925.1 Methanomassiliicoccales archaeon | reverse complement strand
ATCGGTGGGGCTCTGGCCGCTTACTACGGAGCGGACTTCCTCTGCTATGTCACACCGGCGGAGCACCTCTCGCTTCCAAATGTGGAGGATGTTAAGGAGGGATTGATGGCCAGCAAACTTGCAGCTCATGCTGCCGACGTCGCGAGAGGAAGGGGCTCGGAAAGAGATCTGAGAATGTCACGAGCTCGAAAGGCTTTGGATTGGGAGGGCATGTTCAAGGAAGCCCTCGATCCTGATAAGGCCAGAAAGTACAGAACAAGAGGGATGACCAAGGAGACGGAAGGGTGCTCTATGTGTGGAGACGTCTGTGCGATCAAGATACTGAAGGACTATCTCAAGAAGGACGGCACTTGTTGAGTTCCCAAAGCCTGATAAGCGTGAGTGATCATGGAGCCACTGGAGGGTTTTGAACCCCCGACCTACGGTTTACGAAACCGTCGCTCTTTAGCGATCGCGGATTGCCGCTGAGCTACAGTGGCATATTGAAGCACAACAAAACGTCCCCAGATTTATATTTTCTTATGGTTGCTTTGCTTCTCGAGTGTTGCGGTGGTCGAGAAGTCTGATTTCACTCTTGGAAATCGCAGCTGTTTTCCAGCAGCAGGAGGTCTGCATAAAGGATTTAAGATTTCACCGCGATTGTCTGACGGTCAGTGTGCTAGCTGAGACGGGGATACCAGAAGGAAAGGTCGTCGAAAGACAGAACGGGTCCGACACAGCGCTCAAGAAGATGCTCGAAGAGGTCAGGAAGTACGCGTTCTCAGGGTACCTGAAGGTCGCTCTGTTGCGGGATGGTGACAGGGCCGAGGGGTTGATCGTCTTCGACGCTGGCGACCCCGTGAGTTCAGTTTACGTGTTTAGAAGATCCGGGTCGGATTGCGAGAGAACTTACAAGGGGGGAAGGGCCGTCGAATATGTTTGGCAGGACTCTTTCTGCTCAAGCGCTGTCATCTCTCTTCATGCGAAAATACAACCGCAAGAAATCGGCAGACTCTTCCAAGGTTCCGAGATCAACCGCGTGGAGCTTCTTCCTCCTCCTTGGATCCCTCATCCCGTGAGCATGATCGATGAGGAAATGCTGAAAGACATGGATGCAGAGGTAGCGAACAAGATCCTGGCCTGGTCGAAGAGCGGATATGATGTGCAAAGACTGCTGACCCTCCGCGAAACCAGCCCCCAAAAGGTGACTGAGTCGCTGTCCTATTTCGAGGCTAGCATCGAGAAGCTCGAAGAGATGAAGGAGACCTTGCGGTTCCTGAAGACCGAGGGATATGAGAGGGAGACCGAGTCCCTCTTGAGGAAGATGAGGGATCCGGAGAGGGTCTCGGACACTCAGGCAGAGCTGGAGACGCTTCGGAACAGGATAGAGAGGTCAGACTCGCAGGTCATGGCTGAGAAGCAGATCCAGCATGATAGGGAAAGGAAGAAGCTAGACGAACGCATCGATGGAGTCTATGACCTCATACTAGACTATCACAAGATGAGCTCTCGCGGCACTCCGAAAAAGAAGAAATGCCCAAAATGCGGTGGGGTCCTGAACTCGAGAGGCGACTGTCCGAAGTGCATTGGAGCAGAAGAAACGGTAGCATTTGGACGTCCCCTGAACCCGCGCTTGACGTTCGATAGTTTCGTCACCGGACCGAACAGCTCCTTCGCCGAGGCGGCGGCAAAGGCTGCCGCTATGACTCCTACCAAGGTCTACAACCCCCTTTTCATATACAGCAGGTCCGGACTCGGGAAGACCCATCTCCTTCAAGCGATAGGCAACCACGTCAGGAAGAACAGCCCTCAATTGAAGGTGATGTACTCATCCACGGAGGCGATCGAGGAGGAGCTGGTCCATTCGTTGGCCTCAAAGAGACTGGAGGAGTTCAGGTCAGTGTATCGCGAGGTCGACGTTCTGATGATCGACGATCTTCAATTCCTCGCAGGAAAAGAACAGATCCAGGAGGAGATGTTCCATATTTTCGATGACGTCCTGGATAAAGGCGGACAGGTGGTGCTGGCCTGCGACAGATTGCCGAAGGACATCCCATCCCTTGGAGATAGGCTGGCAACAAGATTCGAGGCCGGTCTGATCGTAGACATCCAGCCACCTGATCTACAGACAAGACTGGCGATACTCGAGAAAAGGACCAGAGAGGACAAGCTGTCTGTACCGAAAGACGTTCTGGCGTTCATCGCTGAAGTGTGCAGAGATAACGTGAGGCAGCTGGAGGGGGGGTTGAACCGGGTCGTCGCCTTCTCTTCGCTCATGCGTTCGAACATAACGACGAAACTCGCAAAGGAGATACTCACCCGAGAGACGAAAGATGTCAAGAGCTCGAACGTCAAGGTGGAAGTCCAGGAAGGAATCAGCTACTTGGTGGAGGAAGAGAAGCCGGAGGTCTCACACAGATTGTTCGTGACCAAGCTCAAGGAAGGCTACAAAGGTCTGGCCATCACCCGGGGGCACCCGAGGGTGCTGAGGGAGAAGCTTGGGAACACTGATGCGTTGGTCTTCTGGCTGACGGACCACGAGTCGAAGACTGAGCGCACCGTCTCCCCCTCGCTCGAAAGAATCATGCTCATCATCGAGGAGTTCATTCGACCTGACAAAAAGAGCGTGGTGCTTCTTGACGACATACAATATCTCATAAGCAACACGACATTCGAAGGAATCGTGCGCTTCATAAGAAGCATCGTGGACGAGATCTCTGAGAGACCCTCGATGTTCCTCGTATCCGTCAATGATCAGAGCCTCAGGTCCCAGGAATGCTCCATTCTCGAGAGAGAGATGGAAGTGATAAGGACGCGGGAATGAGGCGGCAGCTGACTTGACTAGAGATGCCTGACTTCGGTCTTGAATTCGATCAGTCTCTCGAGCGCCTCTTCCTGGTTGCCGCGCTTGAACGCTACCCCGGCGTCCTTGAGTATCTTGACCAGCGCCGAGACGTCCCTTCCTTCCGCCTTTGCATCGAGCAGGACGCCTTTTGCCTTCTTCAGCTCCGCCTTCATGACTTCTGGGAGAGATCCGTATAGCTCCTCTCTTCCCTTTTTCGCCAGTATTCCCATCATGCTCCAGTCGCCGTGTTGTCCTGCGTCTCTTGCCTCGTTGAGGAGCTTTCTTGCATTGCGGACATCGATATAGAACCGCTCCGAGTTCTGGATAAGCCGTTCGAGGGAGTCGCAGATCTCGTTGGCCTCGACATATTTGCCTGTCGTCCTTTCGGCCTCGGTCCTCCCGACCTTCCCCTCGGCGAGCGCTCCAGCGGGATCCCCGGCATCCTTCTTGGCCTTCACATTCATTATAGCCTCGATGACCGCGGTCGGGTCCGTTCCCGATTTCTTCGCCATCTCCGCGAGTTTCTCTAGGTACTCGACATCCCGGTTTATCCTCTCATCAATCGCAAGCTTGACGCTTTCAAGACACTCTCTGACGAACCTGACCGCCGAAACGACGTCTCTCTGCCTTCCAGCCTTGACGGCCTTGTCTATGTAGCGCTTTCCCTCAGCGACGTCGATCCCATAGTCCGCCGCGAGAGCGAGAAGGGGCTTAACCTCCTCGACCAACAAAGGAAATTGCTTCCTCATCTCGATGTCCTGAGGCGTCTCCGCAACCGTTGCCGGTTCGGGTTCGGCAATAATCGACGGGGATACAGCTTTGGTCACAGCTTCGGCCCTTGGTGCCTGGGTAGGAATCGCCTGAGGTTCCTGGATTGGGGGCGGGGCACCTTCGGATGTGGCCACTTCAAAAATCGCGCCGCACTTGGGGCACTTGTCGCTATCGGCCGGCACAGCGGTACCACAGTCTTGGCAAATAGACTCGGAGACCTCCTCTATGACGAACTCGACCCCGCACTTGGGACACTTCGACACCTCACCGACGATGTGGGTCCCGCACTCAGGGCAGTCGAACTCGAACAATTCGTTCGAGCCCCTGTCCTCCCCCGAATGACTGCCACCGGCCAACAAACCACCTGCTGCTGGAGCTACTAATTGACTTGGAAATATATAGTTATGGTTGTCAGAGCAATATGGCATTGAATCTCAGATGGAACCGACCATATTTTTCATCCTGAGGGCATCCTTCTCAAGAAGAGGTGTTTCGCTGATCACTGTCGCGTTCCTGTGAATTCCCGTGAGGACTTCAGCCAAGAACGAGAAATCGGGGTCTTTCGCAGCGAGAGGAAGATGTCTTTTCTCGCCAGCATCCGTGTATTCGATGCAGCTGAAGTGACAATGCATGTGATCATCATAGATGGCCTCCACTTCATCGATAATCTCACGGAAGTCCCCAGCCGACCCAAAATACCCATTGCTCCTGGCGTGGATATGTCCGAAGTCGACCACTGGAACCACGCCCTCCACCACCTTGATAACCTCCCCTATCTCGGCGAGGGTGCCCCACGTTCCCTTCTTTCCCATGGTCTCCAGTCCCAACTTAGAGTTCAGGCCTTCCTCTTCCATCAATTCCTTGCACCTTTGAAGGCCACGGATAACAGCATTTGTCGCTCGCCTCGGGCTCTTCCCAGAATAGGATGCGGCATGAAATACTATCACCCATGCCCCCATCTGATCCGCGATCCTGGCAGTTCTCAGGACCCATTCGACGCTCTTGTTCACCGTCGTCCTCTTGACGGAATTGAAGTTGATGTAGTAAGGAGCGTGTGCACTAAGCAAGATCCCGAGTTCCTCCGCCCTACTCCCGAAGGACCTGGCCTTTCTTTCTTCCATTCTAGCCTGACGGACGAATTGGACCTCGAGGGCGTTGAGGCCCAGTCGATGGACGATCTCCAACGCGTCGATCGGGCTCTTGCTGCCCTCAGGATATCCTGCAGGACCGAAGTATAGCATGACCCTCATTATTGACTCAATGTAATAAATTCTTGACTGGTCCTTAAGCAGACAATTCCGACCTTCACGAGCCATTCTCGTTCAATCGTTCTGCAAAGATTATCTACCTGTGAGGATGTTCTATAGGCTGGGTGGACGAGGGATGAAAATAGAATCGGTGCTCATAGAGAAACCTTCGGATGT
>JAJRAG010000184.1 GCA_028682925.1 Methanomassiliicoccales archaeon | reverse complement strand
TCGAGAGCGCTTCCCTTTGACAAGGCAGCTTCGTGCCTCCGCCAACCGTCCCGACCTCTAGAGAAGGTATCCGAACCGATATGTACAAATCTCCATCGACGATCTCGCAGGTGGTCATCCCCATGCTGCCCTCTACGACTTGTGCTGGATCCTGTCCAGTGGCGATGAATATGGCCGCGAGAACATTGGCCATGTGGGCATTGGACCCGTAGGTAAGAGATAAGGCACTGCCGACGCTGTTTTTTCTGTAACCCGCCTCCTGGACAACCTCAGGAGTGGTGTGAAGCTTGTCCTTGACCAGATCCGAGGCAATCGTGATGTCGGCGTGAACGATTCTTCCACGACCCATCAGGAAGTTGACAGCGGATGGCTTCTTGTCGACGCACATGTTGCCTGAGACTGACACCAATACCGCTCCCGTCCTCTTCTCGATGTATCTTGATGCCGATTCAGTCGCAATAGTTGCCATGTTCATTCCCATGGCGTCCGCAGTGTCATATGAGAATCGCAAGAATAGGCTCCGACCTGAAGTAAATGGCTTGATGCCCAGAAGTCTTCCATGCTTTGTCGTCTTTTGTGCCTCGGCCTTAATTTCCTCAATGTGACCCTCGACCCATTTTGCGACTTCAACGGCGTGCCTCACATTCTTCACTCTGAAGACCGGTGCCCGAGTCATCTCTTCTTTGACGATGACGACGTCCGCTCCACCCGAGGCGGTGATGATAGAGCATCCCCTGTTAACTGAGGCGACGAGCGCACCTTCGGTCGTAGCCATTGGGACCAGGAATTCTCCCTTCGCGTTGTCGCCGTTGACCAGAATCGGACCGACGAATCCCACCGGGATCTGCACGCTACCAAACATATTCTCTATGTTCTTCTCGGCAAGGATTGGATCGAACGAGTATGATGATATACAATCGAGCATCGTCCCCGAGAAGGCCTCGACGGCCTTCCTGCGATCCTCGACGTCCTCCCTTCTCTTACCTCTGTTTCTCAAGCCGCTGGTCATTCCACTCCATTGCTTATCGACTTCATGACTATTAAGAGATTATGCGGGGCATCTGAAAGGATGGTCTCCAGCATAGGGGGAGTATTGAGCAAAGGCTTTTAAACGCACGACATATTTCCAGTCAGCTAAAAGGGCCCATAGCTTAGCCTGGTTGGAGCGCCCGGCTGATAACCGGGAGGTCAGGAGTCCAAATCTCCTTGGGCCCACTCCGACTCCTAGCTGGTTTCAAAAGGTTCCCTTTTCAGGGACCTTCATCATAATTCTTATCCAGTCGTCCTGCCTTTGCATGAGTCCAATTTGATCATCTAGGTTGGATCCGAGATGTTCCTTCGTCGTGCCGATTCTCTCATGTTCAAGCATCTCACAAATGGTTCCGATGGCCGTCTTGAGCTGTCATTGGCGTCTAACAAAGGTCCGACGCATGGCGTGATCGCTAGAGTCATAAGTTCTGACATATGTCATGTCCAGTCGATCCGAAAACCCGAAGCTCTCCGAGTCCCGATAGGTAAAATAATAGTGCTAAGATGTGACAGGGTGATTCTTAGTATCTTGATTAGCCCCGCACCTGGCGCGATGTCAAGGTCCCAGAGCACACAGATGAAGTGCTGGCGATCCTCAAGGGATTGAAGGCAGAGAGGTAGAGCTAACGGAGATCAGAGCGCTTGCATAAGAGCTCCGACGCTCAGGGTCTCGAAGATCTCCTCCGCGAACCTCACATTTTGCTCGGTTCCAGCCGCGACCCCATCCCTCAGAAGGAAGGGATGAAGGTCGTGGTCCTCCGCGCCCACATAGGTTGCCAGAACACAACCGGTCGCGCTCAAGCCGCACAAGATCACTACGTCTGTTTTCCTCAGGGCTAGGATGTCCGCCAACTCTGTCCTATTGAAAGCGTTGGGGTAGTTCTTGATCACCTGGGTGTCAGTCTCAGCTATTTCTATAGACGGTAGGAAATCGAACTCCTCCGTGCCTAGCAGAGGCCCTTCCGCTTTGTCCACATGGTATACTCGAATAATGGGCAGTCCTTTCTTCCTGAATAGGGCGATGGCCGAGTTGATCACTTCGATCCTCTGCTCCAGGCTCGCCCTCAGTCCAGGGCTCGAGCTCAACCATTTATTCTGGATGTCAATCACCAATAATGCGGGCCTCATCGTCTTACCCCAAGGGTAATATGCATGACAGCTAGTTCTTTCTTTCTCGGCCTACTCGGCCCCCAATTGGCGAACCTAGAATTCATCGTCAGCAATTTCTGCTTTTCTGTTTTTCGAATTTGGGCCGTGTGTTATCGCTTATGTCGAGGTAGCAGCCTTTTTGGCGATGCCCTCAAGAAAGTCTGGCCCTGTCGAATACTTGGATCAATGCGCATGGACCTAGTCACATCGTGCTTATTGGTCTTAATCTTCATTGTAGAATTCGGCCATCTTACATCAATTCTTCGAGATGAGCTGGAGGTTAATCTAGATACTTTCCATCCTATCTTCATTCTGTCGTAGCCTTGGGTGGTAGCGCAACATCTGAATCGAAATGGCACATTTCTCCTGACTACTGAGCTGATTGTGTGCCCCTTCATTGGTTGAAATTAGAGAATTCAAAACGCCACTCAATCCGACCATCAAGCTGCTGTTACGCAGAATAACCCCTGACCATCTCCAAGAGGCTGAAATCATGTGTCCATATGATAATATAGTGAATATGGTATTCATCGAAATATCGATAGGGGAGAAAAGTGCAGGAACTCCAGAGGCCTCCATTGGCAGGCAGAGAATTGGAGCTTGAGTTGTTAATGGCCGCTCTCGGAGATGCCCTTCTCCTTAATGGATCTCTGTATATTGTGTCTGGGGAAGCAGGCATCGGTAAAACCAGGCTCATAGAAGAATTCGAAGCCAGAGCGAGAATGGTGGGATGCGTATCTTTGATCGGCAGATGTATCCCGGGTCGGCCATCACCTTATCTTCCATTCGTAGAGGTTATAGGACAGTATCTAGACAACGGTTCATCGCACTCAGTTAACAACTCACAAGAAAAGAGGGCCTTGATGGTGAACATCTTCGATTCTTTTTCAGATAATTCGGAAAAGGCTAGTGGAGAAGCCTCCTCGAAACAAATGCTCTCCTCGCATACATTGTTCGCCTTATTGGATTTTTTCAAGACTGCAGCAAAAGAACAACCATTGATAGTGCGCATCGAGGATTTGCATTGGGCTGACTCGTCTTCCATCCAGATGCTTCATTACATGGCGAGGAACATAAAAGGGCTAAGAATCTTGTTGGTTGGGACGTACCGGCCCGAGGATCTGTGGCCGGATCAATTGGGAAACGTACATCCATTGAAGGATGTGCTCAGGATCATGAAAAAAGAGGGGATTTGTGAAGAGATCGTCCTAAGAGGATTGAACGACTCTGAAATGAGGTGTCTGTTCCCCATCCTACTTGATGGTCAGCTAGAACCATCGCTCCTTCGTCGTCTGATAGTCGAATGCGAAGGCAATCCTCTCTACGCGATAGAGATGGCCAGGCTACTCAATTCTGAAAACGCCTTGGAACTCAGGGATGGAATGTGGATGGGTACCTCCAAGGCTTTCGGTATTCCTAGAGTGATACTGGAGGTCATACAGAGCCGCCTAGAAAAGGTACCCAAGGAGTCTAAGCATGTCCTTGAATGGGCGTCGGTCATTGGCCTGAGATTCCAACCTCGGACGATAGCACAGGCCATGTCCTTAGGAATGATGGACTTGTTTGAGGTACTTGAAGCTCTTGAATCGGAATATTTGGTCGTTTCGCAAGAGAATGGTGTTTGTCAATTCGCCCATGACAAGGTCCGTCAAGCCGTATACGATTCCATCGCCCCTTCAAAGAGAGAGGAGCTACACAGAGTGATCGGAGGCATATTGGAGGACCAGAAGGGCGTTACAGTCGGTACTCTGGCCGACCATTTCTTCAGAGCCAAGGATGATTTGCGGTGCATCAAGTACTCTCTATTGGCTGGTGAAGAGTTCGCTCGAAAGGGTGCCTTTCCAGATGCTCAACCTTTCTTCGAACAAGTGCTGGTCATGAACGATGGCAGTACCTCGACCTTGCCTATGATTGCTCGAGCAAACGAGGGTCTGGGAGACGTCAACCTTGAATTGGGCAAATTGGAGGAAGCCTCGGCGTACTTCAAGACGGCAATGGAAATGAGCCTAGACCCTGAGGTCAAGACTAGGACAAAGAGCAAATTGCATGTGTGCGATGAGTTCAGAGACGCGCTGGATAAGGAGAAATATTTTCAATCGGCCATAGCGAGGTACGAAGCTCTTGGAGAGGATGAGAATGTGATTCTTTGCTTGGCCTATCTAACTGATGTCCAACTCACAATAGGACGCGTCGACGATGCTATCAGGACATCGGAAAGGGGCATGACCTTGCTCCAGCGCTGCCCTAGTCTGCTGGCCAAAAGGGTCATTCTACACCAGGCAGGAATGCTGAATTTCCATTTGGGGAATGCCAAGGAGGCGAGAAGGGATCTTAGCGATTCCATCGAGCTTGCTTCCTATTTCAATGACTCGATGAACATCAGCCTCGGTAGTACTGAGCTCTCTTTGGTTTTGGATTCCGTAGATGATTTGGAAGCGGCATACGCCATTGCACGGAGGGGATACGAGGAGGCCAAGGATCTCAACATGGACCTCATAACTCTGAATAGCTCGGCAGGACTATTGCATGCGTGCATCAGATCAGAGAAATTGAAAGAAGCGAGAAGTCTGTACGACATGATCATCGACAGGTCCAAGGACTTCAAATGGGGAATACATTCGACCGAGCATTGTCTCTTCCTTGCGTCATTAGCAGAAATGAAGGCGACATCCGGTGAATGGGATATGTCAGTCGAAGACTTCAACAGGTCATTGAGAATGATGAAGGCAACCCCTAATGGCATATTGTTGGAGGCGGTGGTGCGATCATGGTTCGCCGAATACCTCAAGAAGCGAGGTCATATCCAGGAAGCGCAAGACCAACTTGACAATGCTATCAAGATATATATGAGATTAGGAAATATTAATCAAGCACATCGATTGAGCATTAAGAGGGAAGAAGTGCAGAGTAGTCGTCGCGGATGAGCTATCCTCCTTTTTTTACTGGCGTAAACTTGGTGGGAATATGACAGACAGCACAGAAAATGGAGCAGGGACGCCTTATGATTCCTCCTTGAGAACTCGGGATTTCCCAAGATCGTCCAGATGTACGGTTCCGAGAACATGAAAGAAGGAGAAGAAAGGACAAAGGGTTTCGGTCTGTCTCTCACAGCCCTCCGCGAAACGAAGTGTCTTAACCTGTTCAGGGTGTCTTTCGTCCAAGCCAATATTGGTAGTAGTCCCAAATCTTCTTGGGTCCACTCCCACACCCAAATGTATCCGAGGTTCCGTTTCTGTGGAGCACGTTCTTCTCGAGCATTTGAAAGACAAAGTGGTGCGATTTGAGGACACAGGAAATAGCGACGACATCGAGGGACGCAGATCAGATTGGTGCCCTCCCAGAAACGCGCTGATTAGGAATCTCAATCGAATCCGAATTCGACAAACAGTGTGGTGACCACCAGAACACTCGGCAGATATAATGTCGAAACATTACATCAAGAAAGGTTTTAAGCGCATATTCCGATTCAAAAGCATCACAGGGGGAGGAACAGTGCAGAAGATCTCAGACATAACGGAAATCAAGCTGGAGGAACTAAAGCCAGAGGAATTCGTCAAGAAGCAAGTAAAGAGCATTTCGGCAGCGGTCGGCAAAGGTAAGGCCATCAACGCCCTGTCGGGTGGGGTCGATTCTTCGGTCGTGACAATGATAGGTCATGAAGCTATCGGCGAGAACCTCAGGACGGTCTTTGTTGACAACGGAATCATGCGCGTAGGCGAGCCTGAATATGTTGCGAAAGTATTCGAGAAGCTGGGAGTCAGTGTCGAAATCGTCGATGCCAAGGCCGAGTTTTTCAACGCACTTAGAGGTCTGACCGACCCAGAGGAGAAGCGTGAGGCGATTACCCAGACCTTCTACAAAACGGTCTTCGGCCGCATCGTCAGGGAGAGCAAGGCCAGATATCTGCTTCAGGGCACTAACTATACCGATGTCGAAGAGACAGTAGCGGGCATAAAGAGGCAGCACAACATCCT
>JAJRAG010000037.1 GCA_028682925.1 Methanomassiliicoccales archaeon | reverse complement strand
AGAACCATTCAGAGGTGAAGGATGATTGTGAACGTGAAGCAGCGTGAAAAGAGAGAACGGATGAATCTGAGCAGAGATGGAACGCTGCTTTTCATGACCAGGATCGTGCGTCTCTTCGCGTATGGTTTCCTTTCGATCGTCCTAGTCCTCTACCTTGAGCAGATAGGATTGAACGGATATCAGATAGGGCTTCTCCTGGCCCTGACTCTGGTCGGCGACACCGTCATCTCTCTGTTCATCACGACCAGAGCGGACAGGACCGGCAGGAAGAAGATGCTCATCATCGGCGCGATACTGATGCTGTTTGCAGGCGTGATATTCGCGCTGACCAGAGATTTCGTCGTCCTGCTGATAGCTGCGATAATCGGTGTGATAAGTCCATCGGGGAACGAGGTCGGCCCATTCCTATCGATCGAACAGTCATCGCTCTCGCATATCGTATCTGACAGGAAGCGGACCAGAGTGTTCGCGTGGTACAATATGCTCGGGTCGTTCGCCACGGCCTCTGGGGCAATAGCCGGAGGATGGATCGCCCAGGTCATGCAATATGGGGGCGCGAACCCGCTCGACAGCTACCGTTCGGTAGTGATCGGCTATGCGATCTTCGGCGTGGTACTAGTGATTCTATTCTCCAGATTGTCCACGAAGGTCGAGATCGACCGATCGAAGGCAAATTGGAACGCAAAGAGCCTCCTCGGCCTTCATCGTTCCAAGAAGGTCGTGTTCAAGCTCTCGGCCCTATTCTCCCTGGATGCCTTCGGTGGAGGTTTCATCGTCCAGAGCATCATGGCCTATTGGTTCTTCGTCAGGTTTGGCACGGAACCAGGTATGCTCGGGACCATTTTCTTCTTCGCGAACTTGTTAGCTGGTGTTTCAGCCTTGGCAGCGGTCAGGATAGCGGAGAAAATAGGGCTCATCAGGACCATGGTCTTCACGCATCTGCCATCCAATGTGCTACTTATCCTAATTCCTCTGATGCCAGATTTCGGCTCTGCGCTTGCCCTTCTGCTGATCCGATTCAGCATATCCCAGATGGACGTGCCGACCAGGCAATCGTACGTAATCGCAGTGGTCAGCGAGGACGAGCGCTCGGCGGCCGCTGGCATAACCGGGATCGCCAGGACGATCGGTCAGTCAGCAGCACTAATGTTCACTGGTGTCTTACTGAACGACAGTCCTCTTCTCAGCTATACGTTCATCATCGCCGGCGTGGTGAAAATAATCTACGACCTTTCGTTGTTCTTCAGTTTCAGGTCGATAAGACCGTCAGAGGAGATCGGAGAAGGAACGCACGGGTGATAAATAGGGGAGAATCGAAACACCTCCATCCTGATTCCTTCTGGGGGACTTCCCTCCCATCCTGGACCAGTAATGGATCTTGGCTTCGTCATTACCACCAGATCGTTCATGGTCGTGAAGAAGGTTGAGAAGCGGATCTCCTTGGTCGGAGGCCGCTTCAATTATTTGGGTTCAAATGCCAAGTGTTCGGTCGTCGATCAGAGATCACTGATCTTGATCGCCTGAGGGGGGCATGCGTCCACGCACATGCCACATGCTATGCACTTCTCCGCATTGAATGAGATCTTCCAGGAAATCCTGTCGATCTCAAATGCGTCGACAGGGCATATCGACAGGCACATGCCGCAGTCCGTGCATCGCTCATCGCTCTTGTTCACGTACTCGTTGAGTTCCTTGACCTGGACCTTGGCGTTCACAAGGTACTGGACCGCTTTCTCGATCTGCTGTCCGCTGCCTTCCACTGAGATCAGGAGCCTGCCTCCACGGTCGCCCACGTCGGCCCTGAGTATGTTGACGAGCAAGTCGAAGCTCTTCACTATCTTGTACGTGATAGGTTCGTTCACGATGTCCGAAGTGAAGGTTAGCAGATACTTTCTTTGGAGCATTCCTACACCTCCTCTTGCGAACGGAGGTCCAGAGGTTTGAAGGTCTGGCTCTCCGTGAATGTCGCAACCGGCTGCGTAAGCAAGAATTCCCCTTCCTCGATCCACCTTTTCAGCTTCTCGGCTATGTCCTTTGCCTTCCGATAGCTCGAGAGGGAGGAGGTCTTGACACACTTCCCGTGCAGCTTGATCGACCCGCTCCTAAGCTGAGCGTATGTGATCTTCGTCAGCGGCTTTCTTGCCCTGGATTCGACCGAGTAGTCGAACAGCGGTGCGAGTATCTTATCGTCGCTTATCGAGACGCTTCTCATCAACTCGTCATCCAGTATCGGGATCGGAACGCCGATGCCGACGCCGAGCGACGTTCCATACTTATGGAAGTAGAGACCTCTGACGTAGTCTGCGGACATCTTCTTCATGTCCCCGATCACCGCCAGCGCCCTGCAGGCGCCGGTGGGCACTCCGTTCTCTACGGGGACATCCGTTCTGTACTGCGTTCCCTCCCAGGCCACGTAGCCCTGCGCCCCGCCAAGGAAGATCCTCGTCCCTATGCCTATAGTCCTCAGGGTCGGATCGTTCAGGAGCGGGGACAGCTGCCCAGCGCTGCTGAACGTCGCGTTCCCATAGTTCGGCAGCAGCTTTCCCATATAGGTGAAGAGTGTCCTATCGGAAGAGTTCGTCGCGACTGCGTAGTTCTGGTATATGTTCCTGGGATTGAACAGATATGCTTGGTTGATCGTCTTCAGCGAGACATAGCTCTCGATACCCTTTCGCGGATAGCAATCGGTACCGTAGGCGGTAGCTCTTAGCTTGACTGGTCTTCCTGCGATGAGCTCCTCGATCACCTGCCCTCCACCGTAATTGATTTCGCCGTTCTCCCGGACCTCGGTCGCCCCGATGTACGCGTCGACGGCCGCAAGCCCCGCGTAGGCAGGGACATCATTGAGCCAGACCCTCTGCATCTTTATCGGTGGCTCGGCATGACCGAAGTTGAGGAAGGCTCCCGAGGAACACATAGCGCCGAACGTACCAGTCGTCACAACATCCACTTCTTTCGCGGCCTTCTTGACTCCCTGGCTTTGGACGACGTCTATGATCTCTTCCGCTGTCAGCACCACGGCGTCGCCCTTCTTGATTCTCGAGTTTATCTCCTCGTAATTTCTCTTCATGTGTTCCTCATCCCAATAGTCCGTTATCCTGCGACCGACCTTTGTCATTGAATTCGTTCTCGGTCCGTTGCAGTCGCTTTTCAGCGTAACGATTGTTACAATACTTAATCTCTACGACACGAATTATTCGTTTAGGAATGAAACGTAAGACTGGCCGCCGGCAAGAGTCTAACTCTTTCTGCCAGCCATTTTGCTGAGGCTTTCGAAGAACACAGGCCAAAACGGGTCCTGGTCGGGAATGCTGAGGTCCACGACACTACCATCTCTTCTCTTCATCTTTCTGGTCTCTTTCTCATTTGTGATCCGTCCTATGACAGAGGCCTCAATTCCTTCTTCATTCAGTCTTTTGATTATCGCCTTCGAATGCGACGGACGGGCCGTTATCAAGAGCGAACCTTCCGCGATGGCCGCGACTGGATCGATGCCAAAATGCTCGCAAACCATCCTTACCTCGTCGGGGTATACGAACTTCGATTCGTCGATTTCCATGCCAACATTGCTTGCGTTAGCTATCTCGTAGAGGCCGCCGATGACTCCCCCCTCGGTGGCATCGTGCATTGAAGTCACACCTCCAGCTTCGATTGCCAGTAGAGCATCCTTGACCACGCTCATCTGATTGGAGAGATTCACTGCCTTGCCGACTAGCTTTGCATCATATCTACCAAGGAGTTCGTCCCTCCGCATAACGGCCAGGGCGCCTGCGGTCTCAATGGCAGGACCCTTTGTCAAAATGACATTGTCCCCTGGACGAGCTCCAGTCGGGGTGACATATCTTTCTTTGTTTGCGATCGAGAATACAGTCACGCCGCCGATCATAGGACTGGGCAGGCCTGGATAGTATCCAGTGTGGCCCCCGACGATAGATATTTCGAGTTCGTTGGCTGCATTGTGGATCGCATCGACGATGGTCCTCAGATCATCGTCACACGTACCGGGGGGCATGAGCAGGGAATAGGTCATGAACTGCGGGGCCACTCCCATCACAGCAATGTCACTTGCGCCTATGTGAACGGTCGCCCATCCGAAGAAATCAAGCGGGAATCCGGGAATTGCGAATATCGGATCCTCAGCGATGACAAGCACGTTGTCATTGCCTATGTCGATGACAGCGGCATCGACCCCGGTCAATGGGGGAACTACGACCTTCTCATTTGGCTTTCCAAGCCTGTTCAACAAGAACGATTCGAAGACCTCCTTCCCGATCTTTCCTACCTTGGCTGGCGGGCTGACGTAGGCTTTGTACGCCTTCGCGAGATCGCAGATCTCTCTGGCGATCTCAACTGGGTCCTCGCCCAAGAGGGCCGAGACAGGCTCCTTCCCTATGGCCCCGGACTCGTAAGCGATCTTCGGCATTTTCCTTCCCGCGATCTTTGCGACCTCCTTCGCCTTCCAGGGCACTGATAGACCTTCTTGGTCTTTGATCTCCTCAGGCTCTTTGGACCGGTCGATGCCGATCAATGACCAACCTTTCTTGAGACAATATTCTTCCAAGAACTTGGTCAGCTGTGGGTCGTTGGCGAAGTCGATACCCGCCCGCACGGATGGGAATTCATTATGAATGCCGATCAGAAACCGTGCCATGTGGCTCGATGCCCCGAACCTCGCAGGACCTGAGGCATGCGGTCTGCCGTCGACGACAGTTATCCTCCCGTCGACGGCGAGCACATCCATCTTGTCCTTCGGGTCTTTCCTTGTGTATACGAGGTTTGTCCTGACTTCTGGTATGATAGCCGCGAATTCCTCACATTCGGCAATGATATCCAGCGCTATCCGCATCTTGCCATACATCTCGACTGTCTCATCCTCGTTCATCGTTCTTTCTCCCGCAATCCGCCGATTGCTCTCCTCTGATATGGAGGTTCGTCCATGGGCGGAACAAACCTTGATGAAAGGTTCGGGTATAAATGCTTCACTATAGTTAATTGCTGGTACGCTTGTTGCTCGGCCAACCGTCTTCACCAGAGTCAATTGATACAACGTCTGCCCGACGATGGTTTTCATATGCATCTGAGCATTAACGATAGTAAATCTTAATAGACACGAGACAATCTCCATTCCGACTTAATAGTGCCCTCTGCATATCCACGCAGAAGAGACTCCTTTAGGAATTAGAAGAGGTATGGTGGGAAGATGAAGGTCTACTTCGACAACAGCGCGACAACGCGGGTCGATCCTCAAGTGCTGGAGGCTATGTTGCCGTTCTTCAGAGAGAGATACGGAAACGCCTCTAGCCTGCATCAATTCGGCAAGGAGGCGTATGCCGCCGTCCAGGCGGCAAGGGAAAGAGTCGCCGATGCGATGGGCGCCCACAAGGACGAGATTATCTTCACATCCGGCGGGACGGAGTCGGACAACATCGCGATACAGGGTTTCGCCTACGCCAACCGGGAGAAAGGGAATCACATCATCACATCGACGATCGAGCATCATGCCGTACTACACACATGCCAGTTCCTCGAGAGTCAGGGGTTCAGAGTCACATATCTCCCGGTGAACGAGGACGGTCTCGTGTCGGTGACAGCGCTGGAGGAGGCGATGGACCGCGATACGATCCTCGTCACGATAATCGCGGCGAACAACGAGATCGGGACTTTGCAGCCGGTGAGGAAGATCGGCGAGATCGCCCGCGAGTCTGGAGCTGCTTTTCATACAGATGCAGTTCAGGCGTTCACGAAGATGCCTCTGAACGTAGATAACGACAACATCGACGTGCTCTCCATCTCCGCCCACAAATTCCACGGGCCGAAGGGCGTGGGAGCGCTGTATGTCAGGAATGGTCTGAGGATCCGGCCTCTTATGTACGGAGGCGGGCATGAAAAGGGTCTGAGGTCCTCTACTGAGAACGTCAGCGGCATCGTCGGAATGGGCAAGGCCGTTGATATTGCGATTGAGACCATGGGTAATGACGTCGAAACGATGAAATCCCTCAGGGACGAAGTCATCGATGGAGTGCTGAATGGCGTTACTGGTTCGCACCTGAACGGGCATAGGGAGAAGCGTCTGTGCAACAATGCTCACTTTCGGTTCGATTTCATAGATGGTGAGTCGCTCGTCCTTGAACTTGATGAGGCCGGCATCGCGGCCTCGACCGGTTCGGCGTGCTCTACAAAGAGCCGTGATCCTTCGCATGTTCTGACAGCCATAGGATTGAAGCCGGAATTCGCGAGAGGATCGCTGCGAGTCAGTCTCAGCAGGATGAGCACTTCAGAGGAGACAGACTACTTCTTGAAAGAGATCCCGGGTGCGGTCGGCAAGCTGAGGAGCATATCACCCCTCACTTCTTGGGAATGACTGGCTCGGAACATTTCGCAGACATGATATCGGCAATACTTCGTCGCCGCTGTTGTCCGATCTGTCCGTTCACTCAGGCCAGAATTTCAAATTCGGCAATAGTTTTATTTGAAGATGGATCGCTTATTCTCGCCTGGAGGTCGTTGCATGAAGATAGAGATCCCCGAGTCTCTGAAGGTACAGCACAGGGAACTCCATAAGGAACTAGCTAGCGCCATGAAGGCGGGAGGCGAGGTGGGTAGTGCTGCAAGGAAGGTCGCAGAAATTCTGCATCCACATTTCGAGAAGGAAGAAGAATATGCGCTGCCGCCCTTGGGTTTGCTGAGAACACTCGCAACTCGCAAGTACGAACCAGAGATGGAGGAAGTGCTCGTAATGACAGCCAAGCTCAAGTCTGAATACAAGAAGATGCTCGATGAGCACAAGGCGATCGTCCTCGCTCTGGATGGTCTCGCTAAGGCTGCGAAGAAAGAGAAGAAAGAAAGATATGTTGAGCTCTCCAGGAAATTGAAGATGCATGCCCTCGATGAAGAGGAATTCCTCTATCCCGCTTCGTTGCTTATCGGGAGATACGTTCGGGAGAGAGTTGAACTCGCACATTACGACCATCACGCTGGAGGAGGATGCTGTTAGACATTCTCGACCCGTCGATGCCATCCAAGCGATCAAGAGACACTCACGTCTTCAGGATTGATTCTCCTGCAGTGGAAAAGACAAGCGATTAGAGCAAGTAGGCTCGTCTCGCGATAGCAATCATCTTGTTCGAGAATAATCATTCTGAGTTAGGAATAGCCCATAGTCTGATGCTGTCGCGGAACTGGAAGGTCTTGTTTCATGAGGGCAAACTATATATCTCTCGTCAGACAGTTGTCATACTAGGGATGCACTATGCCAAACTCCTTAGTCAAAGAAGCTCTCAAGAGCGTGCAGCATGAAGAGAGTTCGCCTTTACAAGACTCTGTGAATGCAAATCAAGAAAATTCTGCCGACGATGAGGAAATCAAAAGAATCGCCGCTCAGCTCGATGTGAGCGTCAAGATTATTGGCTGCGGTGGCGGTGGATGTAACACCATCAACCGATGTGTCGACGCTGATATTAATGGCGCGCAGCTGTGCGGCATCAACACCGATGCAAAACATCTACTGACGATACGATCGGCCTCGAAGATATTGATCGGTAGAGCGACAACACACGGCCTGGGTGCTGGAGCAATTCCTGAAGTTGGTGAGAGAGCTGCACAAGAGAACGACATGGATATTCGCAACTTCCTAAACGGCGCAAACATCGTTTTCGTCACTGCTGGAATGGGAGGCGGGACAGGTACTGGGTCCGCCCACTATGTGGCTCGGATCGCAAAACAGCAATGTCGCGCTCTGACTATCGGGGTCGTTACCCTTCCTTTCAAGGCAGAGGGAACGGTTCGAATGGAGAATGCGCTCGCCGGCCTTGACAGACTCAGACGCGTCACCGACACAACTATCGTCGTGCCAAATGACAAGTTGCTGGAACTCGTGCCGAAACTGCCGATAGAGGCGGCGTTCAAGGTCGCCGATGAGGTCCTGATGCAGACAATCAAAGGCCTCACGGAAATCATCACGAAGCCTGGGCTAGTCAATCTGGACTACGCGGATATTCTCACCCTCATGAACGAAGGTGGTGTGGCATTCATTGGTATGGGAGAGGCAAGCAAGGAGCATACTGATGATCCCACCAAGGAAGCGGTTAAAGAAGCAATCAACTCGCCACTACTCGGCGACATCAATGTGAAAGACTCGAAGGGCGCTCTGGTGCGCGTTGTCGGCGGACCTGACATGACCGTGACCGATGCGCAAAAGGCTGCGGAGTATGTCGGCAAGAGCATAGATCCGAGGGCCAGGATAATCTGGGGTTGCTCAATTGACCCGGCGAGCGAGGGAATGATTCAGGTCTTGGTGATTCTCACAGGCGCAAAGTCAAAATTCATGATCGATTCCATGTCATCTGATATGGCATCCAGGTTGGGGATCAAGACAGGCAAGCTGGGGGCAACCGTCGGAGCGGACGGAGAAAGTTCGGATGATGGAATAGACTTCATTCACTGAGACAGCATAATTCTGAAAACCTCTTTCATTTTCATCATCTTTAATTCACTCTCATTCTGACGGTGGAAGGCGAGGTTATTGCCTCTACGCGCAGGACCGTATTCTCCGCACCTGTCTCATGAATACGGTTGATTGGCACGACTTCAGTTCGAGGACCTCAGAGCGTGAAGTAAAGTTCAAGGAGAATCCCCCAGTCTTCGCAAGGTCATGGGGGAGGGGATTGCTCTGTCCTTTAGTCATGTCGATTCTTGATCTGGCCCTGGCGTCAGCTGGAGTCTGCATGGAACCAAAAGGGCAAAAAGGTGTAGAATTATGACCGGGAATTGTGAATGATCGGAAAGATGACGATAGGCTGACGAAGAATCAGGCAATCTCTTTGACGCTCTTGTCGAGCCTGATGTTTTCCACATCCTACGTCGCGATCAAGATCGGACTCGAAGATATCGACCCTTTTCTTTTCGAAGCTGCGATCGTCGCCATTGGTGCGCTCATAGCCTTCATCTATACGCTTTACCGGAAAACATTCACAATGAGAATCTTCAGACACTGGGAGGTGTGGGCGGCTTCGGCGATAGGACTGGTGTCTATATCACTTCAATTCGTCGGATTGACGACAACCACCGCCTCGAAGGGAGCGCTTATCATTGGAAGCACGGTCATCTTTGTCGCTCCTCTCGCCGCCCTTCTGTTCCGCGAGAAATTCACGGGAGCGAAGGCATTCGGAATCCTGATCGGTGTCTTCGGGCTCATCACCCTGACGACACAATGGAGCCCAGAGGCTTTCTCGTCTGGCGAATTCGCGGGCGATCTATTGCTCCTAGGATCTGCGGCGACCGGCGCGATTGTGTGGGCATTGACGAGAAGAGGGCTCAGAAAGCTGCGCTACGATCAATGGATGCTCTCGCTCCATACAATCTATCCAATCCCAATCATATTAATGTCATATTTCTTTGGAGATATTGGGAATGTGAGTTGGAATGCGCTTCCTGTCGTGGTCTATTTGGGGATTTTCTGCACGTCGATCCCAGCAATGCTGTGGGCAAAGGGGTTGGGTGCGATCAGCCTGACTGTCTCAGCGACTGTCATCTTGTCGGAGTCTGTCTTTGGAACCGTCCTCGGTCGATTGATCCTGGGAGACCAGCTGGGGATGATCGGAGTCATAGGAGCGGTCATGGTGTTCGCAGCGATCTATGTGGTATCTCGAGGAGAGGACCCCCGAAAAATCGAGTCGTGATCCCTCTTGCTTTCGACAGCGATTGTCAACGGCTTCTGATGAACTCGCCTTTCTGCAGTTCAGCAAAGGCGATGTCGAGTTCTTCTCGCGTGTTCATGACGATCGGACCGCCCCAGGCAACGGGCTCAGCGATCGGCTTTCCCGAAACTAGCAGAAATCGGACGCCGCTTTCATCCGCCTTGACCTTGACCTCATCGCCATCCGTGAAGATGACCAGATGTTCCGCCTTGACCGTATTCGCACGCTGCTGATCGAAGGACCCTCCGCCTTCGAAAACGTAGGCAAAGGCATTGTTTCCTCTTGTTACGGAGTGTTTGAACTCCTTGTTGGGCAATATCGAGACATCAAGATACTCAACCTCAACGACGAGATCCTTGACCGGTCCCTTGACGCCATCGATTTGACCGGCGATGATCTTCGCTTTGGCGTCGCCGTTCACCGAGACCACCGGTATCTGCTCCATCTTTACGTCCCTGTACCTCGGGCTCATCATCTTTCTAGAGGCGGGAAGATTGACCCATAGTTGGAATCCTTGCATCAGTCCCTTGTATTCCTTTGGCATCTCATGATGCAGTATTCCGCTTCCCGCTGTCATCCATTGGACGTCGCCCGAATTGATCACGCCCTTGTTCCCAGTGCTGTCCTCGTGCTCGACAACCCCTCGGATCAAATACGTGACCGTCTCCATCCCTCTGTGAGGATGCCATGGGAATCCAGCAACGTAATCATCTGGATCGCCGGAATGAAAATCATCAAGCAATAGGAACGGATCCAGCAGATGGACTTCTGCTGGTCCGAAAGCCCGTTTCAGTCTGACCCCCGCCCCTTCGATGGTCGGGCTGCTCTTCGAAACCCTTCGGACTCCTCTTACGCTTCTCACGAATAGTTGAACACCCACGAACCCCTATTTAAGGATTCGAGGTCGTTCGATAAGGATTGCAGGATATCGAGATTCAAGACAGACTGGACACGATGTTTGATCGCATGATGGTTGGATAAGTGGCTTCATGCAGATTAAGAGAATTCTATTCGTCGTAGATCGGAGTCGGGAAGAGATTTCGCTCAGATTGTGCTCAGAATGAGATGAGCGATGCCGCCAAGCGTGAAAGCCAGGGTGATCGACGCCGCAGTCACCTTGAGAGTATCCTTAAGTCCGAATTCCCTCGCCATGACCGCAAATGCTGCAAGACATGGCATGTATGTGGCCATTATCAACGCGAAAACAAATAGCTGGTCCGGGGCCAGGACCATCGACAGTTCCGTCGTCCCGAAGAGGAGAACTAACATCTGCAGAGACATTTCCTTCCTGAGAACTCCGAAGATCAGGGCTATGATGATCACGGCTGGTAGCCCGAGGAATCCGACAGTGAACGGGGAGAACGGTCCTACTATCATGTCGAGAAGTCCATACTGGGTCAACAGTTCAAGAATCAGACTCCCAGCAAGGAGTATCGGGAAGGCTATCACGAAGAAGTCCTTCACTCTGATGAAGGTCTTGTAGAGAACGTTCCTCGGTCTTGGTATCGACAGCTCCGGAATTTCGATTGCCAGGCTGGATGGCTCAGACTTCATTACTCTGTGGAGGAGTCTGCCGAGGATCAGCAGAATCAGGAACAGAACGATGAATATCACGGCCGCGTAGCCGATGCCGGCGAATCTTCCGACGGTCCCCAGAACGACCGCCACTTGGGCGGAGCAAGGAACGGCCATGACGGTTACAGTGGCAAGGATCAACCTCTCCCTTCTCGATTCTATCACCCTCGTGGCGAGTATGGCAGGGACGTTGCAGCCGATGCCGACGATCATCGGGATTATCGCTCTCCCGTGCAAGCCGATCTTGTGCATGACCCCGTCCAGCAACATCACTACCCTTGGCAGATATCCCGAATCCTCCAGAATGCCGAGAATGATGTAGAATATGAGGATGTATGGCACTACTATCGACAGAATCGCTTGCAGGCTGAGGTCGATCCCCCTGGCCAGCGCCAATCCGATCTTTCCACCTATGAAGGAAGCGAGGCCGTCAAAGGAATTCCCGACAACCGAATGATAGGCACTGATCAGCGCAGTCTCCAACAATCCCCCCAGATAGACAACGGACAGGAACACGCTTCCGAGGACGACCAGCATTATCACCACGCCCGTCCTTGGTTCAAGGGTCAGTTCCGAGATCCTATCCGCCATTCTGCGAGGTCTGTCAAGTTTTATTATGACCTCCGATGCTATCTTGCCAGCCTCACCGTGTCTGTCCCGGCTTATGTGAACATTGATTTCCTCTAGATGTTCCTCACGAAATGCACTCCTGACGCTTTTCGCCTTCTGCCTTGTAGGTTCAGAAAACGAATCGGTGAAGTACTCGTTCCCTTCGAGCAACTTCAGAACCATACCTCTCTTCGGAAAGCGGGTCTCAGCGTCCGAGACGCCCTCCTCCAGATCGGAGATTGCCGACTCGATATGCCTGTCGT
>JAJRAG010000183.1 GCA_028682925.1 Methanomassiliicoccales archaeon | reverse complement strand
CTGCAGGAACCTTATCTCCTTCCTCCAAGGATATGATGTCGCCAGGGACGATTTCGGAGACTGGTACCTGTATGACCTGCCCATCCCGCTTCACCTTCGCGTTCATCGGAACAAGCTCGCGTATGGCTTCGACGGCCCTTTCGGCACGGCGTTCCTGGAAAAGGGCGAATAGAATGCTGATGAACACGACCGCCAGGATAACGACGCCCATGTTGATCGAGCCGATGTCGTTCGACGTGACACCGCTTATGAATGAGAGGATGGAAGCCAGAATCAACAGGATATTGAACAAGTTCTTGAACTGGATGAGAATGCTCTGGCTCAGAAGCTTCTTCTTCTCAGGCAGGACGTTAGGACCTTGTTCCTCCAGCCGCTTCGCTGCATCGGCTGCCGTGAGGCCGTCTGGACTTGTTCCAAGGTTGGTGTAGAGGTGCTCGAGGGGGCATTCGGCGCATGTCTTTACCTCGGCATCGCCATTCGAGACGTTTTCCATCCTCGCTCATCTCCCTGTAGAGAGATAGCGTGAGTCTACGCTCCAATGTCTGCTGCCTTATGAACGCAGACATCTAGTCTCCATGCTTATGACTTTTTGCCTGAATGCAGATAAAGAGTGGCAAGCCAAGAGAGAAACAGAATATTGAGCTATCCAGCGAAAATCCAGTTGCACAGAAAGTCGTTATTTGCGTTCTTCCTTGGCCGACTGGCTTGAAGGTAGAACGGGCCCGTTGTAGTCTGGGATTCGTCGTATCCAGATGATGAGACATTGATTTCAATCAAGCGAATTCGCGCCGAGGGAAGAACATTCTCCCCTTTTCTTCTGCCCCTGTTCGACCATTTCTGTCAGAACCGTCTGAAGTATCGGAGGAATCGGGATTGACACGGCCAAAGGGTTCTAGACACTTAATACGTCGTGCTCCCATTGGAAGGATATTGATGTGTATCATAAGGGATTGTGGTGGGGGAAAGCAGCTCGTAGGTCGGATGCCCCCCTGGCGCTCTAAATCGGTCAGTCTTCGAAGATGAATAGCTCGTCGATGCTCGTCTTCAGCGCCTTGGCTATCGCGTGTGCCAGGTTGAGGGAGGGGTTGTACTCTCCCTTCTCGATGAAGAGGACGGTCTCCCTCCGCACACCTACCACCTTCGCGAGGTCCTCTTGGGTCATGCCGTATCTCGCCCTGAGCTCCTTGATCCTGGTCTTCATCGGAGGACACTCTTTCTCGTAAGATAGGCGTTCATAACCAGGAAGATTGACCCCATTGCTGCAACGTAGATCATGAGCCATTCCGATGTGGGTAGTGATGAAATCTGGTTGTCCTCAAGTATCGCATGAAAGAAGCTCATGCCGAAGACGAAGTACAAACTGAGGTAGAAGGCAAGATAGCCAGCACGCATCCTGATCGCACGAGTCCGCTCGTCTTGGCTTGGAATTCCACTTTTCAGCTCCTTCAGTTTCATTCGAGCAACAATGAGAGCGATCGCTGCCATGCTGACAATGATCACTGCTGACATTAGCGTCGCCCAGTTGTCGACACCAGCATTCGCAAATAAGATGACGAAGAGTGCACCAACAACCAGTACCGTAACCACTATCCCAACAAACGCCCGAAACCTCGCTTTTTCATCCATGTCGTCCCGCTCCTTGATATTCTTTTGTTATCTTATGCGAACTTTTTGTTAGATTAATATCGCTTTATGTTATCTATAACTAACATCATCTACATAAAACCTTTGACAAGATGCGTACGAGATGAATCCTTAGAGACCCCCTCATTTCACCTTCATTGCCTCCCCATCCCCTGTCAGAAACGTCATGCCTTAGACACAAGCATGTCCAGATATTTCCTTTGATTTCAACCAACGAAGCACCCGCTCAATCCATCCTAAGGGACAAACCCTCCCCTACGTAAAAAAAACAATCCAGGGATATATCACGCCAAGAAGTACTCCAATTCAATGGCCATGAAATTGGGCTCTAGTCTGAAGGAGCCTCTCATCTCGGTCCCCCGAAACACTTGATGTGATTCCTCAGGCAAAGATACCGAAGTTGAGGTCCGCTCGTACGCAGAAAGATAATATAGTTGGGACTCAAACACAAAATGCCTGGAAACCATGAGCATCACCAACCCGAGCAAGATAGAGATCGCATTCACGCTTCTCGCCTCTCGATTATCCAGAAGAGTCCTGTATCATGGATTCGTGGGCAAAATGGGTCTTAAAGGCGATGAGAAGGTGCTTGACTTCGGGGCTGGCTGGGGCGATAATTCTTACTACATCGCAAGGCAACTTGGGTCAGCCGGAAGAGTCACTCTTCTTGATATCTCGGCTGCATGGCAGGCCGTCGCAAGGAAGCGGTTAAGGAAATTCGGCAATGTCGACTTCGTCAATTCGGACATATTCTCATCCGGACTGCCAGATGAGAGCTTTGACATTATTGTCGTAAGTTATGTGATTCACGACATCGATCCGTCGAAAAGACAGGCAGTTGTTCAGGAACTTGCCAGGAAGTTGAAACGTGGAGGGTCGATTTGGCTGAGAGAACCGACGAGGAAGCTGCACGGGATGCCGACCAAAGAAATAAAGGACTTGATGAATACAGCAAACTTGCAGGAGTTGTCACCGACTGCAGGCAGGATTCAGTACAGTGCTCGATTCCACAAGCGCTGAGAATCACTTAAGCTGACATGTCAATTGTGGACCGAATAGTATTTCGGACCAAGATAGTTGATTGGAAGGTCGTCGAGAATACGCTGACTTGGGCAGAAGGAACCGATTGAAAGAGGAGAAACAATCAACGGGCAGGATGTGCATCACGAGTCAAGGAAGAGAAGGAAACGGAGATGAGTTCGGTGCCCAATGACGGTGTGCGTCGTCTTTCGGATAAGGAGCTGCAACGGTACTCGCGCCAGATCGTCCTCGACAAGATTGGCTATCGCGGACAGCGGAAGCTCATGGATGCGAAGGTGTGCGTCGTAGGTTTGGGTGGCCTAGGTTCCCCAGCGGTGATGCAGCTGGCCGCCATGGGCATAGGCTATCTCCGTTTGGTCGACTGCGATGTTGTTGATTTGTCGAATCTGCACAGGCAGCACCTCTATGGTGCAAGCCACCTGGGCTATCCCAAGGTTGAAGTTGCTGCGGAGAGACTCCATGACTTGAACCCGGAGATAGAGCTTGAACCGCTGACGCTGTCCGTCAATTCTGAAACCGCGGAGGACGTCGTGAGAGGCATGGACGTCATCGTGGACGGTCTTGACAGGATAACGCCGCGATACGCTCTGAACAGGGCCTGTCTCAAGGCAGAGGTGCCGTACGTCTTTGGAGCGGCAATAATGACATATGGCACTGCGAAGACCGTTATTCCGCACGAGACTGCTTGTCTCGAATGTTTCCAGGGAGGACTCGAGGACGAGAGCATCGAGAAGTGCGCATTGGTCGGCGTTCATCCGTCGGTCTTGGGGGTCATTGCAAGCGTCGAGGTGTCTGAAGCAATCAGGATCGTCCTTGGAGAAAAGCCCCGGCTGGCGGACAAGCTGTTCTGCTGCGACATATGGGATATGAGGTTCGACGAGGTGGAGATAAAGAGATCCGAAAGCTGTCCGGTTTGTGGATCGAGGCCCTCTTCACCTCCATTGCCTTTGAAAGAAGAACTTATCACGGACCTCTGCGCCAGAAGCGGAGCCCGAACCTTCCTCATCACGCCGAGAACCGACCTCGACTTGAACCTGGAGGATTTGACCAACCTTCTGGAAAGGAGCAGTCACACCATATCTGTCAAGGCCGAACTGGGTCTGACTTTCAAGATCGATGCAGGCAAGAAAGGGAGCATCCTGAAGAGCGGCGTGACGGTCCTTGAGGGTATGAATGACGAGGATGACGCTCTTGCCTTCTATCGGAGGATTGTCTCTGAAGGTCTCTCAATCCCGCTGTCAAGTATAGGCATTGGATGAAGTGAGGAATTCCGCGTCTCGGGTCATGTAGACGATCGCATTGTAAGAATCCTAGGAGCTGTTTTGTGATTAACACAAGAGTGTGCAGGCTTTCTTCCGTCAGAACGGTCAGAAGGGCCGGAGAGAGCGGGCTCGTGGGAATCTGGAATCGGTCGCATCCAGATGTCATAAGAAAATCGTCAATCAAGGCATTTTTTGCACCGAGGGCAAACCTTTTCCCTTCTTTTTTTCTATGAAAGATGCCCCCTAGTAATCGTAGGAACTGTCAGAAGTGTCAAGAACTGCTCCCGTCGGGGAACGGTCCGTTCTTCCAACAGGTACATGTTTGACTGGGGAAAGGTTTTTCTCGGGGTACAGGTTCTTCGACCTCGAGGGTCATTGGTCATGTCCGAAACGATAATCGAGACTGATTCCTTGGTGCGGCGGTTCGGTGATGTCATTGCCGTCAATGGGATCTCGTTCAGTATCGGGAAGGGGGAGCTTTTCGGTCTGCTGGGAGCGAACGGGGCGGGGAAGAGCACCCTGCTCAAGATCTTGAGCGGACAATTGGAGCCGACCTCGGGAAGCTGCACCGTTCTGGGCGTGGACCCGGCCAAGGACCCGCTGAAGGTGAAGAGCCTCATTGGCATTCTGCCAGAGGTGGAGTCCCCGCCCTCCTTCCTGACCGGGCGGGAGTACCTGCATTTCATCGGACTTGTACGTAACATCAACGACGTCGAGGTCCGTGCGGATTGGTGGATCCACTTCCTAGATATGGTCGAGATGGAGGGGTTGCCGTGCAAGGACCTGTCCAGGGGGACCAGGCAGAAGTTGATGTTCGCCGCCGCCCTCATCCACGAGCCGCCCCTGGTCTTCCTGGACGAGCCATTCTCCGGTCTCGACCCGCGGTACCAGAAGCTCTTCCGGGAGCACCTCTCCGGTTATCTTCAGAATGGGGGCACGGTGTTCATGTGCACTCACATACTGGAGATAGCGGAAAAGATGTGTTCCCAGGTGGGCATCATCTCCCAGGGACGCCTAGTCGCCATCGGCAAGCCGGAGGACATTATCCGAGATGGTGAGGGCCTGGATGGGGCATTCATGCGCCTGACCGAGAGGGAGGACGCGGGGAAGTGAACGCGTTCGGACGGCATCTACGCCTGGTCCGCCTTATGATGTCCGAGGAGCTGAGGCTCAACGCCGGCCTGATCGGGCGGGTACAGTTTCTGCTCTTCCCGGTGATGATACTGGTATTCTCCCTCATCCTGGCGCTGGCATCGAAGCAGTTGCTAGGTGCCACCTCCACGGACCAGATGTACGTGGTACTCCACGCCTTGCTGTTTGCCTACGGGCTCGCGGTCGGCGGCTTCGCATTGATGGGTGAGAGGATTGCCAACCGGAGGTTCGGACAGGTCAGCCTGCTACTGCAGACGCCGACGCTGCTGCCTGTACGTTTCCGAACTATCTTCCTGGCATTCTACATCAAGGACATCATCTACTACATTCTGTTGACCATAGCCCCACTCGTCGCCGGCATCGCGCTCTCAATTCCGATGACTGGTTTCCGCGTCAGCAGCGTGCTGTTCCTGCTACTCACCGCAACCCTGTCATTCCTTCTAGGAATATCGCTTTCCTTCTCCCTGTCGTCGGTCTACGTTCGCTGGAGGGCAGGGTTCATTGCTCTGCTCGGGACGGTCGGTGCGTTGCTAACTGCCTCGTACATAGGAAAGTGGTTCGACATCACCAAGCTGTTGCCTTCCCTCGAGCTGCAGCGGACTGCGGACCTCTGGTACCTCCTACTCTCGGCCGCCTTAGTGGTCGGCCTATCGGCATTGGCGGTGTTGACACTTCAAGTGCGTTTCGGCTCGTCGTCCAGGCTGTTCGACGCGGAGATGCTCGAGACTAATAGATCGTTCGAGTTCGCCCGTGGGTCAGGGACATTGATGGCCAAGGACTGGATTGACCTCAAGCGGAGCCGGACGCTTGGTCCGGTTGTCGCAGCATACGTGGGCCCTTTGCTCTTCCTGGCAATCTTGTTCTGGTTCGTGGAAGGTATCATCCAGGTCCGCATCCCAATCAACCTGATCTTCTACTCCGCCATGATCGGCTTCTTCAGCGTGTCCATCTACGGATGGCTCAACCTGCTGGACGACCCCTCGTTCCTGGAGGTCCTGCCGGTGAGGGTGTCGGATATGGTAAAGACCAAGGTCCTCATTCTGTCCCTGTTCGCCCTGGCCCTCTCCACCGTCTTCCTCATCGTGCTTGGGCTTGCCAGGTCTGAGCTGGGCCTGCTCCCCCTGGCCCTGCTGGTGGGGTATTCGTCCACGGCTTTCACGGTATGCGGCACCGCCTACCTCACCGGCCTGAGGACCAATAGCTACCTCTTCGACCCCCGTGTTCTGGCAAAGTTCGCTCTGATGTGCGTTCCTCCGCTGTGCACGTTGGTCATACTTTCTTTCAATTATGCGAATAACGAGGCGTTCTTCGGTCCGGTCATCGGGGGGCTGTGCTTCCTATTGGTATGCGGTGGCTACCTCCTGTACCGGGGCATAGATCGGCGATGGAGCAGGGAGTCGTTCATGTTCTGAGTCATTTCTTATGGACCGCGACCGCTGTGCGGACTGACTCAGGGTCAGGCAGTACTTGATCTCGTCATTGGCCGTCAAGGCAGGTATCGTTGTGGAAGGTATGATGAAGATACCTGAGATGATGGCGATGACCCGCGCCGTCAGTTCCGCCTCTTGATTATCATCCAATTCCAGTTTTGATATTGATCTGCGGTTCCAGGCCTTTTCCTGGTGGGTCTACCCCAGAAAGACCATCCTTCGTACTCTAACCGTTCCAAGAGGCGTGAAATGCTGTCGCTTCGCGCCAGGTCCTAGCGCAATCTCCTGAAGAGCAGGAAGCTCAGGCTGAACACGATGACCCCGAAAACGAAGATGACGTAGCCTATGATATCATCGGTCCGCATGCCCATCTGGCCCCCAAACAGTCCGACGACCAATCCAAGCCCCATCAGCATAACCCCGACGACCATCATCCCGACTGCCAGTGCTACGCTGGACCCACTGTTGAACTCCCGCCTTTGGTACTGAGCTTTATGTACAGGAACGCCGCAATTGTTGCAGTAGACCGCGTTCGGTTGGTTATCCGATCCACAGTGAGTGCAAGTCACCATCGCTAGCCAATTCCATTTGCTCAGATAAATACCTTTAGAGGGGTGTCACAATCGAGGTTGGGTCTATACGAAATCAAATTTGCCAGCATACAGATAAGTACTCTTCGAGTTCAATCTAGACCAAAATGCCCCTCGAGTTCTCCAGGGTAAAGACCCTTTCCATCTTTCTTCCTTCTCCCCATCTACCGTCAGAAGTGTGTGCGACCTTTCGGGATGCGGTGAGGTTCGGGCTCTGATAGAGTGAGCTGAAACGTCTATGGCTAGATGGCTTACAAGCAAGCCAGTGGTCCCCCAGGTAATGGGAATAAGCCCCCCGAAAGAGGGCAGTCCGTTCACATCTTTGGAGCGGCCACTATTGCAAATACTTGACTCGACTTACAAGTTCTTGTGATGTAATCATGGTGAAACTACCCGAAGGAGTATTCGGACTGATAAACGAGCAGAACGCAGCGAAGGTGTTGGGAACAAAATCGGCCAAGGGTGACGTGCATATCATCAATGTTGGAGGCTCAGGTGCGCTGGACCCAGAGACCATTTTCATCGGCGAGATCTTCATGAAGGTCACTGGTCAGAATCTCCATGAGGCCAAGAAGGAAGGCTCCAAGGTCTCTGTCCTGATCACCAAGGGCTACGAGTCATATGAGATCAAGGCCTCGGTCAAGGACCACGTCACCTCTGGTCCGGTTTTCGAGAAGTTTAAGGGTGTCTTCGCTTCGAAGAAGTTCGACCTGAAGGGCCTCTGGCTACTAAAGCCCGAGGAGGTTTGGAACCAGAGCCCGACCTTCGATGCCGGAAAGAAAATGGTCTGAGGTAACGCATCAGTAGCGTCCACCCTCCCTTTTCAAATCCTTTTTTTATGCGTCTCTCCCCATCTGCCGTCAGAACCGTCCGAAGTGACGGTTCAGTCAGTATTCGATCCAAGCTCGGTAAGCAATACATAGATCCTTGTAACTTGTCTTCCATTTCCATCTCTATTCTTTTAATTCCCCGTCAGGGCTTTTGTGGATTTTTTTCTAGCTTGGATATGTCAAAACCCTTGTCCTGCACACGCTTAAGTAGTTCGTTGTATACGGCCTCGTCCATCTGAGGCGTTCTTGAAAGTATCCAAAGATATTTACGGGACTCGTCGCCCACTACGACGTATTCGTAGTCTTTTCCAAGCTCAAGTATCCAGTAGTTTCCGGCGAAAGGCCAGAAGAAACTTACTTTAAGTTTTGCGTTCGTCGCAGTGTCAACTACCCAGGCTTTGCCTTTGGCCGTTTTTAGCTTGCCGTTGAAGTCTCCTTTATAGCCCCTATTTAATACTCTGACTTTTCCGTTTGGAAGCAGCGCATAGTTTGCCGTTACGCCAACAAGCCCTTTCTCGAACCTTTGTGGGAACTTCGCTATCTCAAACCAGGTTCCCATATACCTCACCAGGTCAACATGTTCTACGGTCTCAAGTTCAGGCATTTTATCCGCCCCACTATGTTATTTTCTCAGTTTATATTACTGTTGGAGCTCAAAGTCAGAGCCTATATGAAAAAAAGGCAAATAATCCACTCCCTCCGCAAAGCATGAGTTCCTTTGTTTCTCGATCAATTTCGACCCAGATGCTCCGAGTCTAATAGGAGAGAGAAACTGGACAGATTCTGTTGGTTGCAGATTCCTCCCCGACCTCTCTCCCCGTCTGCAGTCAGAACCGACGGGAATGACAGGTCGGAAAATCGCGAATCCGAGGACTGATCAAGAAAAGAATCCAAGAGCCTCTTCTTCAAGACTACTCAGCAGAGAAACGTGGACTGACTTACGCTTACTTCTTCTTGGATACTTTCTTCTTTGCTGGCTTCTTCTTGGCCTTTGCTTTCTTCTTAGGTTCTTCCTCTCTCACAAAGACCATCGGTACATCACAGCAAATCAGATCGCACATCTCACAGTCGCACGGGTCCGAGATCTCAATGATGATCCCACATTCTATGCACCTGAACTTGTCACCTTTTTTCGCCATGACTTCACCCTTCAACGTTGATAGCTGATAATTCCATGTCAACTCCTATTATATATCGATGG
Source organism: Methanomassiliicoccales archaeon (assembly GCA_028682925.1). GTDB lineage: Archaea > Thermoplasmatota > Thermoplasmata > Methanomassiliicoccales > JACIVX01 > JAJRAG01. Next base: position 4,074 of record JAJRAG010000183.1, on the reverse strand, counting down.
CGCACGATTCGAGAATCGACTCCCCATCTGCCGTCAGAACCGTCAGAACCACAAAAGACATTGAACATTGTGACGGGCCCGGTTGTGATCAAATGCCGTAGGGGTCTCCCAGAGCCCTAAAGGTCCCGGGTCCGCCGGTCTTGAAACCGAAGGATGGGAGTGGATCGTCGGGTACTTATGGCATTTGATACGATTATCAGAACCGATTTGAAGGATCCTCTATAAGCTATTCTCTGATCTCCTGCTGTAGGAGTTGTCAGAAGAAAAGGGGGGAGGAGACGAGCCCGGTCTACCAAACCTTCTTGATGCAGGGGGCATGAGCTCGGCCGGACTCGCCAAACAGAGTAGTCATGATCTAATGACAGATAGCGATTGCCTCCAATTTACCGTCGATGATTCTCTTCTTTGAGAATACTTCCCTCCCCCAATCTGCAGTCAGAACCTTCAGCAAGTATGGCTCCTACGGGGATGAAAAGTAGAATGAAAGGACAATCTCGACCAACGGTGCGGTCCTGAAGAGCCCTTCAAGAAAGCGTCAGAGAGATTAGTGAGATTGAGGTGATTGGCGCGTGCTAAGATCCTTTTTGACTAGCTTCTTTGTAAAGAAACTCAAGGTTCGCGATGAAGTGGTCTTCAGACATCATCCAAGTGTCAAAAGGCTGTGGAACGGGTTGAAGATGGGCCTCTTTTGCAGGCATTCCCATCTTCACCATATTCCGGGCAATAGTTTCGAGAGATTGAATGTATTGAAACATGAGTGACAAATCAGAGGATTGACCCACTGGGCCGTGACCAGGAACCAGAGTCTGTAATCCAAGCTTTCCGATCTTACTCAGTGATTTCTTCCAACGCTCGGGAGAACCGCTAGCGAGGTAAGGGTGCATGTTTACAAAGAGTAGGTCGCCCATGAACGCGATTCTCTCGTCTGGTAGATAGAGAACGATATCGCTTGCCGTGTGACCGGTAAGAGGGAGAAGCTGAACTTCTCTTCGCGTTCCGTGTATCATTAGGTTACCTTTGAAGGTGATGTTCGGCAATCGCATTCTCAACTTTGGATGTGACTCCATGATTGCCTTGTAGTACACTACAGAGAAAGCGAGGTCTCGAAGTCGCTTGGGATCTTTCTCCAGATTCAGCTTCGATTTGGCATCTGCAATTGCCTTGGGAATATTCCGCTTTTCCCATTTAATCACCTCGGGTTCCTTGTGAGCGATTTCCTCGCGAGTCGTTGCCGTGCTAAGAATATCTACATCAGAAGGGAAAACCTGGTTGCCTCGGATATGGTCGTTGTGATAGTGACTGTTGACGACTCGAATAGCGTTCTGTGGAGTGAGTCGTTTCGTTGCTCTTAGAAGCTCTTTGGCGGCATCCGGAGAGATAAACGTGTCAAAGACAATCGTTCTACCGCCGGTGTCGACAATGCCAGCGTTGCAGATGGCGTAACCTCTCTCTGATGCAATTGCAGCATAGACACCATCCGCCAGTCGTTGAAGTTGGAAGTGCTTGGATTCTGGAATCCGCACTTAAGAAATCCCCCCTTTCTTCTAATCGCACATATGTTTAGAGACACAAATATAATTTCTTGGCATGCTCCAGACTTTTCAGCGTGGTGTCAGCTCGTTCAGATTCGCTGCCAGATTAGATGACCAGTCTGTTGTTTGCCGTGAAATAGGACCGGAGGCGTGTGTAATTCAAGCCTGTCATCGTGAAATCCAAAGAAGCGTTCTTGGTCGTCACCTGCCCAGTCGGGGTACGAACAGACCTCCATATGATGAATTACTCGATCTCCCTTGACTTCGTACCTTCCACCATAAGACAGAAAGGTATCGAAAGCAGCAGCCTTTTCCTCAACGCTTCCCCCTCTGGGGTCGCTGGAGGCAAACTTGGTAGGATTGCAGCTCATGATGGCCACCATCATATATCCATCGGTATTGTACACAAGGTATCCAAGCGCATCACGGCCCCAGGGGTAGGTGATTTGGCCATCCGAGGTCCTTATCTCTGCAGATACAAGCCTCCAAGTTCCGACAAAACGATTCTGCGTCATTTTCTATCCCCCTTTTCTTCACCACGGAGTTCGAACTTAAGGATTTTTCCTTCTCCCCACCTGCTGTCAGGACTGTCATAAGTGACGATAGTAGACTCGGGAAAAGGATTGCCTCGAAAGGTAGGGGGTAGTTTCTTTATAAGCATATGACCTTAAAACAAGACGCATCAAAAGGAAATCCTTTCGATTCATGGTCTTCTCTCATCTCCCGAACTCGCCTGGACCTCGGGGTTTTGACGATCGACCTCGTCTGAAGTCGATACTCGAGCGTAGATGCCGACCTTCACGCGATTGCCTCCGGTCCGATTACTTCATTATCTCCCGCGATAATCGAAGACACATGGGGAAGAGAGAGTGCGAGCTGACTAATCTCTGCAAGATTGCGCAGAAGCGGAAGGAAGAGATAGCCAGGGAGCATCCCGAAATCTTCGCAAAAGAGAAGATTGAGACCGACGAGACACTTGGAGCGGAGTATGTTGTTATCACACTGAGAGAGGGCGGAGAGATAAAGGGTTTCGAGTTTGTCGAGAACGCTTCGACGTTTCTCACCGAAGCGAAGGCTGAGAGATACACGGACATCCTCAAAAAACGCCACTACCTTGGCATAGTAGTGCCCGGACAGGCTCGCGACCTTATCATGGTGTTGATATCTCAGTTCCGCGACAAGGAACTCATGAATCCTGCGTTCTTCGTCTATGATGAGGCTGGAAACATAAACCGTGTGTGACCGAGACACTCGAGCATAGAGGGCCACTCGCTCAACCTGATTCAAAGTCTCGGGCCTCCTCCGTTCTTGAAGTCGGCCGGCTCGATTTCGGGCGCACCCGTATGTGTCTATCACGACTCTGAAGTCGTTTTTCGACGCCTACGAGAAGACTATTAAGAAGTGATGATGCAGAACTAGGATCACATCTGCCGTCAGAAGTGTCAGAAGAAAGGTGGACCGAGCGGGATTTGTGCCCACGAAAACGACTGGCAAGAGGTTGATTTGTACCGAGATCGGGACAATGCACCTGTTCGAAGGTATGAGAGATAAATCAAACCTTTTCCATTCTTTCTCCCGTCCGATGAACAGGACTCAGTATCTCAGGAGCTCGGAAATGATGTCGGGAAGACCGTCTATGCCCAAGAATTCCTTGATCACGATCGACTTCACTCGGGGTTTCACGATTGGACTCAGATGCGGGTAGGTCATCTCCGATTCCCCGCCAATGCTTTCGCAATCATCTTCGATCAGTATATCTGGCCGCTCTCTTGACGCCACTTCTCCATAGCTCTCGCTCCCGGTCCTGAACAGAAGCTTACCCTTCGGGAATCTGAATGCGTCGAGGACCGCTTGAATGGCCGCGATCTCTTCTTGCTTCCTCCGTGAAGTGAGATAGACTATCTCGGCCCCCTGGCCCGCCCATCTCCTTATCTTCCCAGCACTGTTCCCGATCGGCACGCTGGCCGTGAAGTATGTCAGATCTGGATCAACGCCGTCCCGGACTCTGCGGACAACCTCCTCCCTTTCAAGTTCGACCCAGTTCTTGTGCGTTAAGATCGTGCCCTCGGTGAGAATCAATATCTTCATCTTGGAGAATCAGGACATGCTCTGTCTAAATAGCTTTCTCGAGCCCAGAATCACAGGACACGTTACTCAGGTACGAGTGCGCCTCCGGTTGATTGATTTGTCGTTCCGTGGGCTCTTCTAATCAGTATGCCATGAAAGAGGCTCGGAGAGGAGTCAACCCAGCGAGAGTCGATAGTTGAATAATACTGGGGCGTCGGGATTTGAACCCGAGCAGATCCAGACATGCTTCTTATGATTTCGATTAAATCGGATTTGCACCAAACCTTCTCTTCACTTTTTCTATTTTAACGGGATGCTGTGAGGTTCGGGCTCTAAGAGATGAGCTGGAACACTTTACTCTTTTCTAGTAACCAGAATATCGATCGATCTTCTGCAATTGGATCATACCCAGGTCCAATATGAAATCCCATATCCATGGCTGAGCCGGTGTATCAACGCCCTTCACTGACATTGT
>JAJRAG010000036.1 GCA_028682925.1 Methanomassiliicoccales archaeon | reverse complement strand
CTTATGGTGCAAAAGGTTTATAAGGCCCCTGTCGATATGGGGAAACTCCCGCATGGTGACTTAATGAAATTCACTAGATTTGAGAAGGCGCGCATAATCGGTGCAAGGGCACTGCAGGTTTCTCTGGGAGCGCCCGTTCTCATCGACATTCCCGAAGGGATGATTGACCCCATTGCAATCGCTATGTTGGAGTTTGACAGGAAGGTCATCCCGATCACGGTCAAAAGAGATACATGAGGCTATTCGATGACAGATGATGTAAAGACGGACCTTTTGGTTACTGAGGATGTCTATCTGACTTCCGGAGTTCACATCGGTACCCAGCAAAAGAGCGCCGATATGAAGCCGTTCATTTTCAAGGTAAGGTCAGATGGACTTTACGTTCTTGATGTGAAGCAAACCGACCTTCGCGTCAGGGCGGTTGCGAAATTCCTCTCCCGCTTCCCTCTCGACAAGATTATGATCGTGTCCGCGAGGCAATACGGTCAGAAACCGGCGAAGGTCTTCGCCAAAGCCATAGGCGCACAAGTGATCCCGGGCAGGTTCGTTCCCGGATCCCTTACGAATCCGACCCTTCCGCAATATGTGGAGCCAGACGTTCTCTTCGTTACTGATCCCGCAGCCGATCAACAAGCGGTGGCAGAAGCGCTCAATGTCGGCATACCGATTGTGGCACTCTGCGATGCGAACAACGAGACGAGGAATGTCGATCTCGTGATACCGACGAACAACAAAGGGCGTAGAGCTCTGGCATGCGTCTACTGGTTGCTTACCAGAGAAATACTGAAGGAGCGCAAACTTCTCGCCAGTGATGCGGACTTCAAGTTGACAATAGATGACTTCGAGGCTAGTTTGTAGTCGCAGATCGGACTCTTTTGCACAAGTTTGAAATATCTCCACTTTTCATGTTTCTCCGATAGCATGAGACATCCTGCTGTTGCTGGAAAGTTCTACTCTGGGAATGAAGCTGAGCTCATCGCGCAGATCGAGAGATGCTTCCTTTCGCCGTTCGGGCCTGGTGAGATACCTAAGCTTTCACAGGGGAAGCGAAGCATAGTCGGAGCAGTGGTTCCCCACGCGGGATACGAATACTCGGGGCCAGTCGCTGCACACGTCTACGCCGCCCTAGCGAAGGATGGTTTTCCGGGATCGTTCGTCATAATCGGTCCGAACCACAGCGGCTTCGGAAATCATATGGCGATCACGACCGAGGATTTCGTGACTCCTCTTGGCACTTGCAGAGTCGACAAAGAAATCGCGTCCAAGCTCCGACGATGGGTAAGCGACGACCCAATCGCACATCAGTATGAGCATTCCATTGAGGTGCAACTCCCTTTCATTCAGTACTTTGAAAGCGATTTCAAGTTCCTGCCGATTACGATGGCGTTGCAGGACTATGAAACGGCGAAGGAGGTCGGTCTGCGACTGCGCGACGCCTGCGAGGGAAAGGATGTCGTGATTCTGGCATCAACAGACTTTTCGCATTATGTTACAGAGAAGCGCGCCAGGATTGAGGATATGAAGGTCATCGACCAGATACTCGCTCTGAATCCCAAAGGACTTTATGACACGGTCGTTCAAAGGGACGTGTCGATGTGCGGCTACGGTCCAGTGATGACGATGCTAGAGGCGGTCGCTGGCGGAAAGGCAGAACTACTGAGGTATGGCACTTCCGGAGACATCCATCCGATGAGCGAAGTAGTAGGTTACGGGGCGATCATTATCAGAAGATGACCGCGTCATTCCAAGCGCACCAATCCTCCCAATCGCGTTCCTCGCAAGAACAAAGTTAATAACGCATAAGTAGTATGATTGTCCAGCAAATCGAATAGGATGGGATAGTAACATGACGAGTAGTTCTTCGAAGTGTCCTGCTTGTGGAACCCTGGTTCCAGCGAACTCAAGATGGTGTACGAACTGCGGAAAAGATTTGCTGGCCAGCTCGCCCCACGGCCCCCAGGTGCCATTGGCCGCAGGTGGGCTGAAGGGACAATTGATGGAGACAATTCGTGCTCGTGTCCAGACAGATGAGATCCTGAGCGTGATTTGGATTCTTTTCCCTATTATCGCGAGCGTCGCCGCAGTCATCGGAATCGCTATTGGAGTGATGTTTTGGGTACTGGGATGGTGGATCGGTGGAGCGATCATCGCGATTGTTGGTGTGGTCGTCGCCGTCATAGTTGCGGCGGTCTTGTTTGCAATGCTCAACTACAAACTCATCAATCGCCAGAACCAGCACATGAAGAGAGAAGAGGCGTTCAGGGGATCTCTCATAAGCTACATTAAGTCCAGAAGCCAGGATAGCAACCTGACTCAAATGCTCTCCTCACAGATTGCCACGATGGAAAGCATCCAATACGATGCGAGATCAAGGGAACGCGAGACGTCTGCGGTGATATTCGCCATATTGATCATGATTCCGGTCGTTGGGATAATATTCCTTCTCTATGTGCTCTATGTGCTCTCCGACTTCCCGTTCAATCATGACCGGAGATGGCACGCGTTTACCCAGCAGGCACAGTCGGCTGCTTCGCACCTTGAGATGACGGTTATTCTTCCCTCCTGGAAGACGCTTCCTGAAAGGTCATTCATCATCTACTTGGTACTGACACTATTGACTGGCGGGCTCTTCCTGATATACTGGTACTACGTCCTGATCAAGGACCTGAACGAACACTTCCGCGCCCAATGGCAGTTCGAGGATCAGATAGCGACCCAGATGAAGTGACTGACAAACTCTTTCCATTTCGTTGATTTCCGATTCCTGCTCTATCGGAGAGATTGGGGAACAGAATCCGACTCTTCGAAATCCAGTGGAATATAAATAAGAAGACAGCGATATCTTTTCCAACCCTGATTGGGGGGAGAGAGGTGGTCATATGGAGGAACGCTCATTCGACGAGCTGATTGATGCCACATGTCCGAGTTGCCGTCATGCTGTGTCTCTAGATGCAAGTGTGTGTCCTAGTTGTGGATACAAGTTGAAGCCAGAGGGGAAGAAAGCCCCCGCCGCTCCGGCAAAGGCACCTTCTGCTTCACCGGCACGTAAAACTGGCAAGTCAAAGAAGAATCTGTACATCGTTGGCGGAATAATCGTAGTGGCGATAATAGTCATCGTTGTTGTAGCGCTCAGTCTGTGATGGCTACGCATTTTGATGCAATGCCCGGCTCAAATCGTCAGATTGAGCTATGCATGCCATTTCGATGCCGTCGCCCTGAAAGGAGAATATTGGGAATCAGCGTTTCGCCAAAACTGGCAAGTCCAGAGCTTGTAAAAGATCTTCAATTCGCCAATCCGATTTCCGCGTACAGTGCGAGGTAACATCGGACGAAGATCGATTGTTTGGATTCTCGATTATCCTGAGTGTCGTTCTCCCCATCGATGAATACTATGAAGTTCCTCTCGGGGCGCGGGAGTCCAATGATCCAAACGTTGGGGCCGCTTGCAATTCGGTTGCTCAAGACATCAATATCGACAGGGAGCCTTGGATTTGAAGAGTGTGGGTCTCTGTTGGGGAAGACGTTCTGTCCAGAGACATATAAGTAAGGAGACGCCGATATCTTTTCGTCCCTTTCCTAGGGATATGGAGTTGGTCATATGGAGGAACGTTCGTTCGGTGAACTAGTCGATGCCACTTGTCCTAGCTGTCGTCATGAAGTACCTATGGGCGCAAACGTCTGCCCAAACTGCGGTTACAGATTGAGAGCTGAGGAACGGAAGGCTCCCGCAGCTCAGGCAAGAGTTGTCCCCCCTGTCGCTTCGGTCCCAAGGCAGAGTACGGTCATGTCATTGATCGGAGGAGTACTCGTGGTGATCTCAGGTCTGTTGGGCATCATCCTTGGTCTGATCCTAGCCGTTCTCTCCTCATCAATAACTGATCTTATGGGAGGAATGTACGGCGAAGACGTGCTCAGTGCAGTGGAAGGAATTCTCGTCACCTGTGGCGTTATCTGGTTCATTATCGGACTTGTAGCACTGATCGGCGGTGTTTTCGCAATAAGAAGGAAGAAATGGGGCATCGCGATCGTCGGGGGCGTGTTCGCTCTCTTCACGATTGGACCCTACTTTCTTGGCTCGATCCTCGGATTGATCGGACTTATCCTGATTGCGATTTCCAAAGACGAGTTCTCCTGAAACCCGATTCAAACCTTTTCCTTTCAGATTCTTTTCATCTTTCCAAGTACTGGTTCATAGATCAGACCTTTATCCAAGAGCGAGTTGGTCAGCTCCTCGAGTTCACTCTTGTCGATTCCTGACTTGCCGGTCTCTTCCACGATTTCATCCCATGGGGCTCCTTTCCCTTTCTTGTCGAGCTTGTCGATGATTCCAAGGACCTTCTCCTCCTTGTCGATGTCCTCCTTTTCTTCATCCTCGATCTCCTCAGGGACCTCAGCGACACTCTGCGGCGCTTCTGCCTCTGTGCGGTACTCGGGAATCAGATACCTCAACGCGTCCACGACCATGGTGCGATATCTGTCCAGCTCCAAGCCTTGGTAGTGTTGGAGGCTCTTCACGACTCCTTCTGCGAGCGATTTCCCGTGTCCGAGTTTGACCATTTCCTCGGCCGACGGGACTTCCATTTCAAGCGCGTCCTCCAGAGCGGAGATTCTCTCAAGGGTCAGCTTGCATGTCTCAAGGACCCAGTGGTCCCTCATTCTCTCATCCACGGCCGCTATCCTCTCGGGTCTGATCGACACGTAGATCGTTCCCTCCTCCGGAGAATAGGTCCTGCTCTTGCCAACCACTGCGATGAAGGCAGGCGGTTTGATCTTTGACATGGCCAGTGCAGCCTCTGGCTGGTACTGTCCCGCTGAGACGTAGAATGTACCGGTCGGATCCGATATCCTACCTCGCCACATTGGTTCTTCCGTCGTTCCCACGTTCTCGACGTCCGTCATCACGCCTATGACAAAAAGGCGGTTGATCATCGCTCCCAGGGGAGTGATGATGTACGATGGTGCCCTTTCCTCCTCGCCCTTTATCTCCAGTGAAGATGAGTTATACTCGGCCGCAAAGACCCTCCATGCCACTTCCCTTTTCATCATTCCGATTCCTCCAACTGGTTCAACAGGGAACCGGCTTCATCCCTCACCTCAGGAACGGAGACCCTTGCTGAGCTTACTATCATCATGAGGCCGTACTCATCGCTCGTGACATTGCCTTCGAGTTCGATTGGTTGCGCGAATAGTCTTTCATCGATTTTCTCCAAGATCACGTTGGGGTCCATCGCTTCTTTTGCGAGTCTCATGCTTTCTTCCAAGCTCATTCTCATGATCGACTCAGTCAACTTCCTATTGATTACTCCAGTCATGGTAGCGATTCCGTCGTCGACGACAGCCTTGATCCTCAGGTCCGGTTGGGCTTGGACGCTGCCGTGGACTCGACATGAGCTCTTTTGCACTACCCGGTTGCACTCGGGACATCGGAAGACGAGGCCGCTGCCTTTCCTGACCTCGACAACTGTTCCTCTCACGAGGACGTCGATGCCTCCCCCAACTTTCTCTAGGTCTCCGATGCTCCTGGTTTTGGGCTTTGCAAGATCTGCGCCCGATGGGAATCTGATGTTCGTCCTCGTTACCTGCGACCTCTCCCCGAAGTTCAACTGAGGAATGCCCCGCCAGCCCCTGACATATGCCCCCCTGATCGTGATCAGGTCATTGGGTTTCAATTCGAAATCGTACCAGGCCGAGAATTGGACCTTTCCAGTCTCGTCCGCCAAGATGCCCGAATGGACAATCCTCTTCTCTCCGGAGACATCGACCTCTCTCTTCTCGAGACTCAGAATCCGTGCGGTCACAGTGACTCCGCCCATATTCTCTTGAAGCTCGGACATCTTGACCTCGCCCGCATCTGGAAATGCTCTGGGCATACCCTCCGGGAGCTTGACGGACTCCTCAGGTTGTTGCTCGACGCTTGCTCTAGTTCCTAGGTTGACCTGTGGTTGTCCCCCCCATTCCTTCGTGTAGGCGTTTCTGATGAGGACGACTTCCCCCCTGCGGAGCGGATATCTGTCAGCTTCCCAGGCTGTATAGGGAATGGTCCCGCTATCATCACCGATTATCCCGTACAGTATTGACTTCTGTTTCCCGTCCACCTCGATGTCCTTCTCGTTCACGGTGATGACCTTCGCAAGGATATCCACGCTCTGCTCGTTCAATCCCAATTGCTGGATGGGCTTCCTTATTCCTCTCATGAGCTCGCTCGGATCCCCGCCGAACTTCTTGACGATCCCTCTCTTCGCGGTCTCGAGAGACACTCGATAGTGATTGAGATACGTGTCCAGCTCTTTCCATATCTCCGATTCTTCCACCTTTCCTCTAAGCACCCTGGATATTTCTGACACATGGGGTGCAAGTTCTTCTTTTTCCATTGATGTACCTCCTCTGAGAATTGGACGGTCATTCATTATCGAAGCTGCGCTTAAAAGTATTATTCAGAGGGGACCAAAAGTGGTCAGTACTTCGTCGACGTCTCGACTGGATCAGATGTCATCGTAGAGGCAGGCGCTTCTCCGTGATAGGCGGATATGAAAATGTCGACTTCAACGAGTGGTGAATATCACTCAGTGAACGTCTCTCCGCGCTCGTAGTTGTCCTTGAGATGCTTTATCAATATGTCTCGGTTTCGGCGAAGGTGCGACTCATACCACGCTTTGACCACGCTTCCAAGTTTCTCGTGCAACTTGCCCATCTCCAGCTTCGCCAAAGGCGAGTCGAATATCACGAACTGTCCGAATATTCTCTTCCAGCCTGAGTACTTGTAGTAATGCTCTCCTTCGCAATACTCGAAAATCATCCGAAGGTGGGGCGTGGAGTCCTCGGTGTAGTACCAGACCTTCAGAGAATCGCCCATCCGACCCTGATCCAGGGTCCTGTCGACGAGCTGCACGTTGCTGACCCCAGCGAAATTGAAGTCCTCTTTGAACTTCCAATTGTCTGGGAATTCATCAAAGTGGGCGAAAGCGCTATAAGATGGCTCCATAGTGAAATGGACGTTGATCTTACCAAATCTCATCCAGATCTTCCAAAAATCTT
>JAJRAG010000035.1 GCA_028682925.1 Methanomassiliicoccales archaeon | reverse complement strand
GCCGTCGAGACGATCGAATCGAACGAGGAACTGCTGAACGTTTACTCTAAACTCCGCCCGACCACGCTCCTCAGAGACGTCGCTCCCTCCATGGGTTGGAGCGCGATCGAGATCATACCGACAGACGCTCAGATGCCTGGCATTCTCGCAGACGTCGCAGGAGTGATATCGACAGCTGGGATCAGCATAAGGCAGGCGATCGTCGATGATCCCGAGCTATCTGATGAGCCGAGATTGTACGTCATTACCGAGAGTCCAGTGCCTCCGGAACTTATTCCAGCAATCAAGAACTGCAGGGGCGTCCGCAGCATTCTTCTACATTGAGGGGGGAATCGGATCGGTCAAGAGCGTCGGTGATAAGCTTCGACTCGGACCGTACGCAGGAATAGCAGTAGCGGTCGTTGGCGTCTCTTTCGCCTCGATATTCATTCGATGGAGCGACTCCCCTCCATTGGTCATCGCGGCCTATAGAATGGCGATCGCCTCTCTCGTCCTGCTCCCATTTGCCGTTCTCAGCTCAAGGGCGGAGATCAAGTCGATTGGATCTAGGCAGACGCTCATGTTGATAGCGGTGGGCGCCATACTTGCAGCGCACTTCTTCGCATTCATCACTTCCATAAAACTCACATCCGTCGCGAGTTCCACGATCCTCGTCACATGTCACCCATTCATCGTCCTTATAATCTCCCACTTCTGGCTGAAGGAATCATCTGGGTTCGCCGTACCCGGGATTCTCCTCGGGTTCCTCGGCGTGATCGTCATATCCTATGGGAATGGGGGCGGGGATAGTCTGACTGGGGACCTCCTTGCGTTGCTCGGGGCCATGCTGGCAGCGATATACATAATAATGGGAAGGTACTTCAGGCGGAAACTGGGTTTGATATCTTACGTCTTCATCGTCTATGCGTCTGCGACCCTCTTCTTGTTCACCGCATGTCTGATATGGAACTTACCAATCTGGCCAATCTCGATGAGAGAGATCGCTCTTTTCACAGCGCTTGCTCTGGTCTCGACTATCATAGGTCACACACTGTTCAACTGGTCTCTCAAGTATCTGCCAGCCTATGTGATAAGTGTCTCCCTCCTTGCCGAGCCCGTGGGAGCGACGATTCTCGCGGCACTGTTGCTCTCAGAAACTCCGTCCTTCGTGGTCGTCGTCGGTGGAGCATTGGTCCTTGGAGGGATACTCGTGACGGCCACCTTCAGCCAGCGAAGCCAGGACAGTGCTGGTGATATGATCTGAGATCGTTGACCTCCAATCCCCCCTCCCTTGCTCTTCTAATGGCTTCCACCGTCGCTTTTGCAGACTGCACCGTCGTCAGGAACGGTATCTCAAGTTCGACTGCAAGTCTCCTCATCATATATCCGTCTCGTCTGGCCCCAGAGCTTTCAGTGGGCGTGTTTATTATCAGGTCGATATCACCTCTTCTCATCAGACCGAGCGCATCTGGTGGCATGTTCTCGCTGATCCTATAGACCGTCGTTACAGGGATACCATGTTCCCGCAGACACGTAGCTGTCCCTTTCGTGGCGAAGAGCGTGAAACCCATTTGGTGGAATTCATCTGCCACCGGGCAAATCGACTCCTTGTCCGCATCGCCGATCGTTATGTATACGCTGCCCTTGAGCGGCAGCTTGTATCCTGCCGAGACCAGCGCCTTGTAGCAAGCCGCTCCGAAGTCATGGTCGATTCCCATCACTTCCCCTGTGCTCCTCATCTCCGGTCCAAGGATGCTGTCGACTCCCGGCAGCTTGAGGAACGGAAACACCGAGGCCTTCACCGCGATGTGATTGGTCGAAGCGACCCCGACCAGCCCCATGTCTTTCAGTCTCTTTCCTAGCATGATCTTCGTGGCGATCTTTGCAAGCGGAAGGCCGATCGCCTTCGACACGAACGGAACCGTACGGCTCGCCCTCGGGTTCGCTTCGAGCATATAGACGTCGCCGTTCTTCACGGCAAGTTGAAGATTCATCAGGCCCTGAATTTGCAGCGCCTTGGCGACCTTCTTGGTGATGTCCGTTATCTTCCCGATGGTTTCTCTCGATAGAGTCTGGGGCGGCATGACCATAGTGGCATCCCCGGAGTGCACACCAGCCTCCTCGATGTGTTCGAGAATTCCTCCGATGTACACGTCGTGCCCGTCCGAGAGAACGTCCACGTCGATCTCTATTGCATGAGACAGGTACTTGTCGACCAGGATCGGGTGTTGCCTTGAGACCCTGACCGCTGACGCTACGTATGTCTCGAGCTCCTTCTCATTGTAGACTATCTCCATCGCCCTGCCGCCAAGCACGTAGCTCGGCCGTACCAGCACTGGATAGCCGATGTCCGTCGCGACGCTCTTCACCTCTTCGAAGGAGTGACCCGTTCCGGACTTGGGCTGGGGTATTCCGAGCTCTTCCATGAGGGCAGCGAACAGCTTTCTGTCCTCCGCCACATCGACCATCTTCGGGCTTGTCCCGAGTATCTTGGTCTGCGTTCCCTCCAACGCTTCCTCGAGAGGGATAGCGATATTGATCGCCGTTTGCCCTCCGAACTGAAGGATGACGCCGTCCGCATCTTCCTTCTCAATGACATTGAGCGCGTCTTCAAGGGTCAAAGGTTCAAAGTAAAGACGGTCAGATATGTCATAGTCTGTGCTCACGGTCTCCGGGTTGTTGTTGACAATCACTGCGTCCACACCTTCTTCCTGCAAGGCCATGACACCATGGACGCAGCAGTAATCGAATTCGATGCCTTGTCCGATCCTTATCGGTCCTGCTCCGATTATCACGACCTTCTTCTTCTCGGATTTCCTCGCCTCGCAGACCGTTTCATATGTGGAATAGAAATACGGTGTCGTGGCGGCGAACTCTGCCGCGCAGGTATCGACCATTTTGAACGTTGGCGTCACTCCCAACGACTTCCTTAGAGCTCTGATCTTCTCGGGGGTCGATCCTGTGAGGATAGCTATGCTTTCGTCCGGGAATCCAAGTCGCTTCGCTTCTTTTATGGTGGCTTTGTCAAGTTCCTTCTTCCTTTTCAATTCAGTCTCCATCTTCAGTATGTTGTTGATCTTGAGCACGAAGAAAGCATCCCATTTCGTGATATCCACGATCTTCGACGCTTGGACGCCCCGCCTCAGCGCCTCGGCGATTGCATAGAGACGCTTATCGGTCGCAATGGCCAGCTCCTCCATTATCTCCTCATCGGTCCATTTCTCAGATTCGAGATCTATCTTGTCGATCTCCAGCGATCGGATAGCTTTCATGATTGCCTCTTCGATCGTCCTTCCAATCGCCATGACCTCTCCAGTGCTCTTCATCTGGGTGCCGATTCGTCTATCTACCGTCCTGAACTTGTCGAATGGCCACCTAGGTATCTTCAGTACTACATAGTCAATCGTCGGTTCGAATGCGGCATAGGTCTTGCCGGTGATTCGATTCTGGATCTCGTCCAAGGTCTTGCCCACCGCTATCTTGGCCGCGACCCTCGCGATCGGATATCCGGTCGCCTTGGAGGCAAGTGCAGAGGACCTCGAGACACGCGGATTGACCTCGATTACCCTGTATTCCTTGGTTTCAGGGTTGAATGCGAATTGAATGTTGCAACCACCTTCGATCTTGAGAGCCCTGATTATCCTGATCGCTGCACTTCTTAGTCTCTGGTGATCCACGTCCCTTAGCGTCTGGGCCGGAGCGATAACGATGCTCTCGCCGGTATGAATGCCCATCGGGTCCAGATTCTCCATGCTACAGACGATGATGCAGTTATCCTTACGGTCTCTCATCACCTCGTACTCGTACTCCTTCCAACCCAGAACGCTCTCTTCGATCAAGACCTGGTGAATTCGTGAGTAAATGAGACCTCGGCCAACTATCGTCTCGAGCTCCTCAACGTCGTTCGCGATCCCGCTACCAGTCCCTCCTAGCGTGTAGGCAGGTCTGATAAGGACCGGGAATCCGCCCAGCTCATTCGCGATCCGCTTCGCCTCTTCGATCGAGTGCGCTGACCGACTCCTTGGGATCGGCTCGTTGATTCGAATCATTGTCTCTCTGAACAGATCCCTGTCTTCGGAAAGCGCGATCGCCTCCGGTTGCGTGCCTAGAAGTCTTATCCCAAGCCTGTCGAGCGTTCCGTTCTCGGCCAGTTCCGAACATATGTTGAGCGCTGTCTGGCCCCCCATTCCAGACAAGATCCCACCGACCTTCTCTTTCTGTGCGATCTTGGCGACGGTCTCCGCATCAAGCGGCTCGATGTATACGATGTCTGCCATCTCAAGATCGGTCTGGATCGTTGCTGGATTCGAGTTCACCAGGACGGTCTTGTAGCCTTCCTCCCTGAGGGATCTGCAAGCCTGAGAACCGGAGAAGTCGAATTCCGCCGCCTGTCCTATGACTATGGGCCCGGAGCCGATCACCATCAGCTTCCTTCCCGGGCCAGGGGTCATTACGGCGCCTCCATCATCGATTCGAACTCGTCGAATAGGAACGATGTGTCTCTCGGTCCCGGAGACGCTTCAGGATGATACTGAACGGCGAATATGGGAAGCTCCTTGTGTCGAATGCCCTCGACTGTGCCGTCGTTCACATTGAACTGGTCGGCCATCAAACCTGAACCTTCGAGGGATTCTGCGTCGACCGCATACCCATGATTCTGAGATGTGATGTAGACCTTGCCTCTGAAGCTTACTGGCTGGTTCGCCCCCCTATGACCGTACTTGAGTTTGTAGGTCTTCCCATCGAAGGCCAAGGAGATGATCTGGGTTCCCAGACAAATGCCAATCATTGGATAGTCGTCCTTGATCCTCTTGATGGTGTTCGTTACTGTCTCTTGGAGTTCCGGGTGGGCCGGGTTGCCAGGACCGTTGGATATGACGACACCATCTACATCGTTGTCTCTGAAGAACTTCGGACGAATGCTGTAAGGGACGTCGAAAACCGTGAACCTCTCCTTAAGCTCTCTGAGTATGCCTCCCTTACATCCACAATCGACCAGAGCTACCCTCTTCGCCCCGGGCTTTTCGTGAATCGTGATATCCTTCGGACTCACTTGTCCCACCAAGTTCGACTCCGCGGGAAAAGGCATTTCCCTTACCTTCTCAAGAACCGATTCAATGTCATCATCGAAGGAGATAGCACCGCGAAGGGTGCCATGCTCCCTTATCTTGATGATGATTGAGCGAGTGTCCACCTCGGACACTCCTGGCACTTTGTATTTCCTGAGGAAGGCATCAATGGTTTCTCCTCCGTACATCGTGCTCGGATCGACGCATCGTTCTCTGACGACGAACCCCCTTGCATGAATCGCCGAGGACTCGAAGTCCATGGAGTTCACACCGTAGTTTCCTATCAAGGGATATGACATTACGAGGATCTGTCCCGTATAAGAGGGATCGGTGAGACTCTCTTGGTATCCAGTCATGCCAGTATTGAAAACGACCTCGCCATAGACCGTCTTTTCAAAACCAAATCCAGTGCCCTCAGCCACGGTCCCGTCCTCGAGGATGAGGTAGCACAACGCCATCAGAAGGGCAAGGAATAGGTATGCGGTACTTAACTTTTTTCCCCCTGTCTGGACAAGGACCATTCCATTTGTCCGGTTGCGGACAAGGTGCGTGTCAATTCCCACCTCGGTAGCGATGACAAATCACATGGGATCCTGTTCCAATTGTGCCTCGTCAAAGCATAGAAATAATCTCAGTATCATAACTGGACCGATAAGATGCGCGTGCTCCATCAGGATCGAAAGACGGGAGAGATCAAGGTTCAGATAGACTCACTGGACGATCTCTGGCATCTGTACAACTTGATCGACAAAGAGGATATGGTCCGGGCTGTCACCTTCAGGCGCGACGAGGTGAAGGCCGACAAATTGCGGTCGGAGAGAGGCGAGAAGAAGAGAATGACCCTTAGTGTCAGAGTGGAGAAAGTAGAGTTCCATGAATCGGAGTCAAGACTCAGGATATTGGGAGTGATCGAAGAAGGGCCCCAGGATATCGGGGCGCATCACACTCTGAGCCTCGAAGAGGGCGACTCCATCACGATCATCAAGGTAGATTGGAAGGAGTATCAACTGATGCGTATCATGCGGGCGGTCGAGGACGCAAAGAGTCCTCGGATAGTGTTCGCATCGGTCGACTACGACGAGGCAGTCGTCGCCGTCATGAGGCAGTTCGGAATGCAAGAAATCGCCCATATCCGCGGACCTTCCCACGGCAAGATGTTCGAGCAGAAGGAAGGCGGAGACTACTACGGAGAGATTGTCACGAAGATCAAGCAGGAAGCAGCCGGGGGCGCGCCTGTTGTGATCCTCGGTCCTGGGTTCGCGAAGGAGGAACTTCTGACAGTTGGGAAGACTCGCGAGGCGGATGTCTTCAAGGGGGCGCTTCTGTACCATACCGGTCAAGCTGGGATGGCGGGCATACATGAGTTGATGAAGAAGGGCATAGGTGCCGAGGTGCTGAAGAATTCGAGGGTCGCTCACGAGACGAAGCTGGTAGAGGACGTCCTCACAGCCATTTCGACCGACGGTCCTGTCGCGTACGGCCCCGATCAAGTCAATCTTGCGATACGTTCCGGTGCTGCAGAGACCCTGCTCGTTCTGGACACTATGCTCCGTAAAGGAGAGATCGAGAAGGAGATGAGCGCGGTCGAGAAGGGAAAGGGTAGCGTGGTGGTGGTGAGCAGCAGTCATGAGGCCGGACATAAGCTGGAAGCGATCGGCGGCGTGGCCGCCCTTCTGAGATTCAAGGTTGCTTGAGACGGTCGTCACATATCGATAAGGAGTCATCGTCTTAAGCAGAGGCCATCATCTATTCACTTGGGGAATATATTGTGCACTTGATGAGGCTGGTCGTCAAACTCGCTGCGGTAGTCGCATCCACGATCGTCCTTTCCTTGTCGATCATGGTTCTCCTTCCTGCCGATCTGTTCTATCTCGGTTTCATCTTGGGGATGACTATCGTCCTGGTTGCGGTTGTGAGCTATCCGTTCAAGCTGTCGATATTGGAGGAGAGGAATCCGTCAGTCGAGAGTATTGCCTTTTGGTCACGATCGATGGGCTATCTTGTCGAGGAGCAATCTGGTAAGGTCTGGGTCGGAATCGGTCGCTGGGTGCGAATCGCGGTCTTTTCTGGCGAGTCCCGTCAAGGACATAAGTTGTACTACAAATTAGACCCCACACCGCTCGCTTGGTCGACTTTGTTGGTGTGTCTGCTTATCTTCTTTCTGGTCCCGATTTGCGCTATAATTCTCGTCTATGCACTTGCGAGGGTTAGTATGTTTGCAGAACGCGACTTGGCCCAAACCTACAAAGGAGACGGTCGCTCGATCTCAAAGAGGTCAGAAGGGATAATGGGGTCGTTGATGGATGGACTATCAGAGGCATATCGTCTGTCCAGTGAAACGCTGGATGCGATGAGATCGCACTACCACGACCTTATGGTCGTCGTTGCTCTAGTCGTCTTCTTGTCATGGACTACTGCTCTGTTCGT
>JAJRAG010000034.1 GCA_028682925.1 Methanomassiliicoccales archaeon | reverse complement strand
TCACCCAGGTCTCCAACTGTTCCTCTGTGACCTTCTCGGGTTCGTCGATCAAGGCCGCGAGTATTCTTGCTTCGTGGATTCCTGACGCCCAGAGTCTCTTCGCGACTTGATGGTCTTTCCCCAGTCTCTTGGCAATCGCTCTCAAACGCGGCATCGAAATTCCCAGAGTATTGTTGGGATTGATGCCGTAGCTTGCCATCCCTTTCACCGACTCGGGATTCGCCATCGATCTGAGCTCGCTAAGGATCTTGTCGATCTTCATTCATTTCTCCAATGGCAAATCAGTAATACATTGATATCTGTCTTCCGATTCATGGCACTAATATCGGTCGTTCCGTTGCACCGCTGAGGCGATGACCACTCGTCAATCGCCAACACAGAAGGTGATAGGGAGATCGAGGCTGAAACCCTCGGAAGCGTGATCCCCTTCGATGACTCTTGTATCATCGATATCTCAGAGATCGTCGCGGGTTCGAGGGTCGTGGCCCACTTCACTCCGTCAGTGCTGATAATTACAGTCCCATCGTCGTCCGTGCGGAACACGTCGATATCATGGCTGGAAAGTCTTCCAAGCGTCTCCGGGGAGGGATGTCCATACGGGTTTCCAGCTCCGACCGAGACAACTCCAATGATGGGATTCGCCGCTTCAAGAAATGCGTCGGAGGTTGCGTACCTGCTGCCGTGATGAGCTATTTTCAGAATGTCCGTGTTGAGATCGAGCGAGGGATTCGCCATCATGCTGTTCTCGACGTTGAAGTCGATGTCTCCCGTGAATATGAATCGGATGGTCCCATACTCCAGCTTCAGGACTATGCTAGCGCTGTTCGAATTTGGAGCATTGCCATCGATGTTGAGGATCTGAACGACTGTCTGGCCAAATGAAATGAAGTCCCCAGGATCTATCTGGTCGTCAGTGTATATAGAACAGCCCTCTGCTTGAGCAGCATCCAGGAAATTCCCGTAGGTCGCCGTGTCAGTAAAGAAGCCTGGATGATATATGCTCTGGACGTCGAATGCTGCAAGGACCTCATCCGCACCTCCGATATGGTCCGCGTCCGGATGGGTAGCGATCAAAATGTCGATCTTCGTCACCGACAGCGACTTGAGCGATTCGACAAGAGTCGATGCCGCGCTCTCTGGACCACAGTCTATGAGCATGTTTCTTGAGTCAGGAGACTCTACGAGGATGGCATCACCTTGACCGACGTCAAAGAAGTGCACCGTCAGGTTACCAGTCGATTGCTCCCCAAAGGGAAGTATGATACGGCTGTCATAGAGAAGAACGATTGGCGTCGAGTTCGAAGGCACCTCGAAGAAGACCATCATTCTCGCGGTCATACCAGTATCGATTATCGATGAGCCCGTTGTCTCCGCGCCGCTGGAGTTGGACGTTTGTCCCTCTTGATCTCGAGTCTGGAAAAGAGATGACCTGATTTCGACTTCGAAAGGCGCCTGATTTCGAATGGTCATGTTGACAAAGAAGTCTCCTGATCGGGCGTCACCAGAGGTTCCATTCCATCTCCCGTATGCGTCGATGACCATCACCTCCGGATCGGATATTGTTATGTTGTGCGAGACGGATCTTGATCCGCCCTCGGAATCATTCACTGTGAGCACGACGGTGTAACGTCCCGCCTTGGAATATGCATACGTTGCATTCTCGCCCGATGTTTCTTGGTGTCCGTCTCCTAAGGCCCACGAGAAGCTCAGAGAGTCCATGTTCGGATCGGTGCTGTTGGAGGCGTCGAAGCGAACTTGTCTTTTGCTCCAACCGCTTGTCGGACCATTAAGGACTGGGGACGGCAACTTATTCGGGGCCTTGAGCTCCGGGGGGAAAGGCACGTTCCCGATATTCTTTGTCAAGATGTTGCCCTTGTATCCGAAAGACAGCTCCGCGTTCAGAGAATCGTTCCTGTTGTCGCTCTTGGCCATCGAGGAATATTCAATGGTCCAGATGTATCCAAGCACCATATCTCCGGTCGGGGTCGCGTACTTCTTGAAGTCTCCGTCATGCACTATGAAGAAAACGTCACAAAGTACCACTGAAAAATCATCATATATTCGCAACCCGACGCTTCCACCTGAGGACACATCATTCCCACTAGAGTCTCTGAGAACGAAGTATGCGGAAAAGGCGTCCGTCGTAGCGCTCAGCCCAAAGGTTTGGATCAGCTGAGGGCTGCTCTCAGAGGTGCCGATCATGCTCAATGCGAGCGATGCGGCGACTCCCATTACTATGAGGCTGACTGCGAGCCCTCTCTTCCTCAACTCCCATCCCAGCTAGAGTGAGTTGCCCGGGCGTATATTACGATTGCGTACCGAGCATCGGAACGCGACCACTATTCCTTCTATGAGGGAGGCTCTGACTGGGCATGTTTCCTCTTTGTTCTGTCTCCAAAATTGAATCTCAGGCGAGCTGGTTCTGGGCACAGATGTGTCATGCCGACTGGTACCTGGTGCAGGGGAAGATAGATATAGTGTAAAGGCGAATTCGCCGTTCCACATCCATCGAAGGAAGCAATGGGGACGAGTTCAATGATGTTCTTGACTTTGAAAATAGTGCAGCAGCCAGGTGAGAATGGCGGGACGATCGAGATTCTGAAACGCAAGACGTTGACATGTAGGGTCAGGGTCGGGGTCGTGGCGTTTGCGGACGAGGATGAGAAACGCTATCTGGTCAATATTCTTACGCAGAACGGATCCGCGGGCGAGACCGTTCCGTAGAAGTGAGGGAGCGTTCGACCGATATTTATTATAGCAACCCTCTGTCTTCGATGGTTGCATGCGCGGAATGACATTCGCCGAGAAGGTGCTGTCTCGTGCCAGCGGGAGGCAGGCAAGCCCTGGAGACATCGTGAATGCAAGGATCGATATGGCGATGTCGCACGAGAACTCCCTGCTCGTGATGAAGGCTTTCGGGGAAATGGGTGCTAGTAAGATATGGGATAGTAGCAAAGTCACGATTCTTTTTGACCATAGGATTCCAGCAAACACTGTGAAAACCGCTGAAGGCCACAAGGCCATCAGGGAGTTCGTACGTGGGGCCGGGCTTCCGAACTTCTATGATATGGGAGAAGGCATATGTCACCAGGTCATGCCTGAGAAGGGACTGACGCTTCCGGGCACGTTGATCGTTGGGACCGATTCACATACGACGACCTACGGAGCTTTCGGGGCATTTGCGACTGGGATCGGTGCGACGGAGATGGCTGCGGTGTGGGCCACTGGGGAGCTCTGGTTGCGGGTTCCGGAGACTCTTAGGGTGCGCATGAATGGCACTCTATCCAACCGCGTATCGCCCAAGGACGCGATTCTTCATATCATAGGAGACATTGGTGCGGATGGCGCCGACTACGCGTGCGTCGAGTTCTCAGGCGAATCGGTGGACAGCATGTCCGTCGCAGGTAGAATGGTCCTCTCGAACATGAGCACTGAGATGGGGGCGAAGGCGGGCGTTGTGTTCCCGGACGGCAAGACTAATGAATGGCTATCCCTAAGAACGAAAAAGAAGTGGGAAGTCGTCTCTTCTGACTCGTCGGCAGCGGTCAAGGATATCTTCGAGTACGAAATGTCGGATATGGGACCACAAGTAGCTCGTCCCCACCGAGTGGATGACGTAGTGCCCATTGAGGAGGTCGAGGGCAGACCGATCGACCAGGCGTTCATAGGCTCATGCACCAATGGCAGGATGGAGGATCTGCAGGCGGCGAGGGAGGTCCTTCGTGGCAGGAAGATCTCCGAATCCTTGCGACTGATCATCGCACCAGCTTCAAGGGAGACTTACCTTGATGCCTTGGAGAACGGCGTTCTGGCAGACCTCGTAAGGTCAGGCGCCGTCATCATCAATCCAGGCTGCGGACCATGTCTCGGGGCGCATCAGGGTCTTCTTGCCCAGGGCGAGAGGTGCATTTCGACTACGAATCGGAACTTCAAGGGAAGAATGGGTAGTCCGGACGCAGAGATATATCTGGCAAGTCCAGCGACGGTCGCAGCGAGCGCGTTGAGAGGAGAGATAACCGACCCGAGGGAGGTGTGAGATGATTGAGGGTCGCGTCTGGAAGTATGGGGATCATGTCAACACAGATCTGATTATTCCCGGCAGGTACCTAGACGATTACGATCTCAGGTCACTCGCTGCGCACGTGATGGAGGATCTCGACCCTTCGTTCAGCAAGAAGGTGAGACATGGGGATGTCGTTGTTGCCGGTCGGAACTTCGGGTGCGGGTCGAGCAGGGAGCAGGCACCGGTGGCTTTGAAGCATGCCGGGGTCAGCGCTGTCGTGGCAGGAAGCTTCGCCAGGATATTCTACCGGAACGCGATAAACGTTGGTCTTCCGGTCATCGTGTGCCCCGAGGCGGCAAGCAGATTGGTTGATGGCGATATTGTTGTGATCGATGTGGAAGAAGGAGTCCTGGTAAGACCGTCCTCACATACTAGAATCGAGTTCAAGCCTCTCCCGGGTTTTCTCCTTGAGATCTTGAGCGATGGTGGGCTAGTCCCTCACATGAAGAAGAGATGCCTGAAATGACGCCGATAGGTCCGCTATCGCAGAACACCCTGTTCTAAAGCGACGATGAATATGCTTCTAGGGCTTGTCCGAAGAGCATCTGGCCAGGTCTTCCTTATGGTGCAAAAGGTTTATAAGGCCCCTGTCGATATGGGGAAACTCCCGCATGGTGACTTAATGAAATTCACTAGATTTGAGAAGGCGCGCATAATCGGTGCAAGGGCACTGCAGGTTT
>JAJRAG010000182.1 GCA_028682925.1 Methanomassiliicoccales archaeon | reverse complement strand
CTGACACTCCTCTGCGATCGGGATGACCTCGCGGAGCTTCCTTCCCTCCAAGTCCTCCTTTCCCTTTCCGAGGAGCTTGGCTGTGACCCTGTTGACCGCCCCGTAGGTCTCTGGGTCGATCGTGTACCACACCATCGCGTCGATGTTGTCGAGGAGCATCCTCTGCTCGACTATCTTCTTCTTGAGCTCCCTTTCGATCCGCCTCCTCTCGGTGATGTCCGAAACCGACGCGACGCTCCTCTTCGTGCCCGGGATAACATCGACAGTCAAAATGGCATCCTTGATCTCGCCGTCCTTGTTCCTGATCTGGACCTCGTACCTGCTCGGAGCTACGTCGGGTTTCGCTCTTCGAATCTGGTGGTAGTCCCTTATCTTCTGGAGGTGCTCCCCCAAGACGAAATCCGTCGACTTCATCTTGCCATCGATTTCCTCCTTTGAGTAACCAGTAAGCTTCGCGAACTCCTTGTTCGCAGGCAAGATGGTCATGTCGTCCTCGATTATGATCGTCGCCGTCCCCGTGTTCTCGAATATGGTCCGGTATCGCTCCTCGCTCTCTCGCAGAGCCTCTTCCGCCTGCTTTCTCTCAGTGATGTCGTGCACGATCACGAAGTCAGCTGGCTTACCTTCGTATTCGACCAACGCGGCGTTGAACTCGACCTGCAGTCTTGTGCCGTCCTTCCTTCGCAGCGCCGATTCGTAGACGGAAGGGACAGGCTCGCCGACGACGCGTTTCCTGTATCTCTCGGCCACTCTCGGAAGCTCATCCGGCCAGATGTAGTCGGAGAAGGGCTTGTCGAGAATGTCCTCCAGCGTGTAACCGCCTATCTCGGCCAATCTGCTGTTCGCGTACTTGAACTTCAAATCCTGGATTATCGCTATCCCGTCGCATGTCCTCTCGACGAACTCGCGGAACTTCCGTTCGCTTGAGATCAGAGCGTTCTGAATCCTTCTGTGCTCTGTCGCGTCCCGCGCGTTGACGATTATCCTCGGTCCCTGATCGAAATCCTCGGCCAGTTTGCCAGTGAGCTCTAGTACGATCCACGAACCGTTCTTGGCCCTGATGCGGCAATCGATGAAGGGTTGGACCAGCTCCCTCTTAAAGACCTTTAGTATCATCTCCTCAAAAAACGTTACGTCATCTGGATGCATCAGACCGAGAACAGGAGCGTCCATAATCTCACTCGCCTCGTATCCCATTATCCTCGTCACGGATGGGCTGACGTAGCGGATCCTGCCGCTGGCATCTATGACGGCAATGATGTCCGACACGCTCTCGATAAGGGCCTTGAAATGCTCCAGGTTGTGCGTGATCACGTCCTCCGCCAACTTCTTGTCCGTGATGTCGTGTATCACTCCCTCTACGGCCTGTATCGTCCCAGAGGCGTCAACGACATTGGAGACCACTTCCCGCACCCATCGGATTTTTCCATCCTTGCGCCTGATCCGATACTCCCGATCCAATGAGATCCCCGGCAGCTCGTGGAGCTCGTCGCTCCTTTCAAGCCGCTTCGGCATGTCATCGGGAAGGACGAGCTGACTCCATTTCATGTGTCCTGTGACAAGATCTTCCTCAGTATAGCCAGTGATAACCTCTACCGCGCCGTGCAGGAAAATCGGGCTATGATCAAGATCGCCCCGAAAGGCGATCCCCTTGAAGTTCTGGGCGAACGTCCTGTAACGCTCTTCGCTCTCCTTCAGAGCGTTCTCGGACCTCCTCTTCGTGACCAGTTGGTTGATTATGTGGGTCAGTTCAGCGAACTGACTCTGGAGGTCGCTTCCCTTCTGCAGGTAGAAGTCAGCCCCGTTTTTCAAGGCCTCGATGACGATCTCCTCCCTTCCCCTGCCGGTGAAGAGGATGAAAGGGGTGTTATCATTCCTTTCCCGGAGCGCCTTGAGGAACTCTATGCCGTTCATTCCGGGCATCTGATAGTCGGAGACGATAGCATCGTACTTCTGCTTGCTGAGCATATCCAGCGCGACTGTTGCGGATTCTGCGATGTCGACATTCACATTCCCTGCGCTCTCAATGAATGATTTGGCCACCTCCAACAGGGTCGGCTCATCGTCGACATAGAGCGTGGCTATCTCCTGATCGGAATGTTCCGTGGTACAGACAGATGAGTTCTCCGAGGTTGTGATATGAACACCGCCGTTCGATCGGATTTCGGTACCCACCGGAGGCTACGTTTCTGTATTGTACACCATTAGGGTATCCATTCGGTTATCAGGGATGATAACATACGTTTTGACGAGCGCGTGGTCTTAGGGATATCTTTCTGAGGATGGGTCTTTCTTTGAAGTCTTGCTTTTGGGCATCGAGTGATATGATAAGATCGCGGATACAAGCATGGAGCGGTTCAAGGCGATTGGAAGGTGATGTGATATGTGGGAGAATGTGGCAGAAGGGCACCTCCGAATGAAGGATGATTCGAGGTTATGAGACACGGTGAGATTCGAGTGATTTCTTGAAAGGGCATTGTTATCTTCCAGGATAAGGTTCGATGTCTTTCGCAGAGATGATACTCTCTGGAGATAACCGTGAGGCGACTCAAAGAACCTT
>JAJRAG010000033.1 GCA_028682925.1 Methanomassiliicoccales archaeon | reverse complement strand
GTCAGGAACACGTTTCTCACGTCCTCCGGCAAATTCTCGAGCTTCTGGATAGACTGTCTCGTAGAGAGTGTTCTCATCAATTCCTCATTGTAGAACTTCCTCTCTTTTGCAACTCGGATGAACTCGGCGTTCATCTCGAGCAAATGCTCTCCATCGAGGACGTGCTTTACATACGAAATCGCGTACAGTGGCTCTATTCCACTAGAGCAACCTGCTATCATACTGATCGTTCCAGTGGGCGCTATGCTCAAGACTGTAGCGTTCCTTCTCGGAGACACAAGAACGCTTTGACCGATATTTGGAAAATCCCCTCTATCCTTGCCAATCTGTCTTGAGGTACGGTCCGCTTCTTCCTTCATAATCGCTATGATTCTCTCCGCGAAGGCGAGCGCTTCATCTGAACCATATGGAATACCCAGCTTTATCAGGGCGTCTGCGTAACCCATTATCCCCAGACCGATTTTCCGATTCATCTTGACGATTTCCTCCGTCTGAGGCAGAGGATAGTGGCTTGCGTCGATGACATTATCGAGGAATCGAATTCCGACGTCAACAAGCTCTCGCAGTCGTTCCCAGTCCAGTCGGTATCCTCCGTTCGCTTTCTCAGTGATTCGGTCAAGATTTATCGAGCCCAGATTGCATGCTTCATACGGCAGCAATGGGACCTCACCACATGGATTGGTGGTCTCGATGCGTCCAAGAAGGGGGGTCGGGTTGTTTCGATTCACCTCGTCTATGAAAATCAGACCCGGATCCCCGGTCTTGTGTGCCATTTCACATATGTCATCAAGTACTTCCGAGGCGTTCATTCTTCCCACCGTTTCGCCGGATCTGGGATTGATGAGATCGTACTCAAGTCCCTGTTGTGCCATCATCATGAACTCATCAGTGACGCTGACCGAAATGTTGAAGTTCGAGAGAGAGGAGAGGTCTTCCTTCGAGTGTATGAACTTCTCTATGTCTGGGTGGTCAGCCCGCAAGACCCCCATCGACGCTCCACGTCTTCTTCCCCCTTGCTTGATTGCTTCAGTGGCAGCGTCGAAGACCTTCATGAAGGATACCGGTCCGGAAGCAATCCCGCCCGTGGACTTGACCAGATCTCCTTCTGGCCTGAGATTCGAGAACGAAAAACCAGTTCCACCACCACTCTGATGGATTATCGCCGCGTACTTGACGGCATCATAGATGCTCTCAATCGAGTCTCCTACTGGAATGACGAAGCAGGCGGCGAGTTGTTGGATTTCTGTGCCCGCATTCATCAACGCTGGTGAGTTTGGAAGGAATTCCAGGTTCCTCATGATTTTGCAGAATTCAGCGGATTCTCCTTCAACAGTCCTTCTATCATTGTATTGGGAGTTGATCGACGCCACATTTGACGCGACACGCTTGAACATATCATCTGGTGTCTCTACAATCTTGCCCATCTCGTTCTTCCTGAGGTATCTCTTCTCCAGGATTCGGACGGCATTGTGGCTGAGTTCGGGGAAGACCGAATCTAGCATCGATGCTACCTACCCTACCAGTCGTTTAAATAGTCTTCCTCAAGAAGGGCAATCTGCTGATTCGACCGCAGTCCATATACAGATTGTTCTACGGAGACGCGGAGCACTTAAGTAGGATTCATTCACGTATGCTCCCTAAGGAAGGAACCATATGAGATATGGAGTGAGCACGAAATTGCCACCGGAGAAGGTACTGGAGAAGGCCAAAGAATACTTCCAGAAGCTCGGTCTGAAGATCACATCTCTGGACGCCACGATGGTGTGTCTGGAAGGGGGTGGGGGCCAGGTCACGATCACCGTGTGTCCCAATGACGAGACCGAAGTGGACATAGTCACATCTGAGTGGGACTATCACGTGAAGCAATTCATGCAGAGGATTGCTAGCTAGACCGGTCGTTCGATTCCCTCTTCAAAGGGTGACGATATTGCGCAATTTCACTTTCAAAGGCTACGAAAGACCAGACGGGTCTGTTGGAACCAGGAATTTCATCGGAGTAATATCCACGGTCGTGTGCGCAAATGATGTCGTCAACTGGATATCTTCACCGAGAAGCGGCGTGAAAGCATTTTGTCACGGTCAGGGGTGCGCCCAGACATCTCCAGACCTTGAAATCATAAAGCGCACCCTCGTGTCAATGGGCCAGCATCCGAACATCGCCGCCGTAGTCCTCGTTTCTCTTGGTTGTGAGAGCGTCTCGATTGACGATGTGGCCGAAGGAATATCTATGTCAGGGAAACCTGTCGAGAAGATAACGATACAGGAAGTCGGTGGCGCGAAACGAGCCAGAGAGATCGCCAAGTCTAAGATCGCGAGCCTCAGAAAGAAATACCTTCCTGGCAAGAGGAAAGTGGTCGACATCTCGAACCTACTTCTAGGATTGAAGTGCGGAGCGTCTGACACGACCTCTGGCATCACAGCCAATCCGGCACTCGGAAGAACCGTCGACATGCTGGTTGACGCAGGGGGCAGTTGTGTTTTCGGCGAGACGACTGAATGTATAGGTGCTGAATCTCTTTTGGCTTCCCGCGGAAGAAACATCAAGGTCAAAAATGACATACTTCAGTTCGTAACGAACATGGAGGGGAGAGCGAAGAGGATGGGCGTCGATATGAGGGGCGGCCAGCCGACCCAAGGCAACATCAAGGGTGGGCTTTCGACGATTGAGGAGAAATCATTGGGAGCAGCCATCAAGACCGGCACTCGGAAGATAGATGGCGTATTTCCCTACGGAACCAGAATCACTTCGAACGGGGTCTTCATGATTGATTCTCCCGGAAGAGAGCCAGAGGTCTTGACAGGCCTTGCGGCAACTGGAGCACAAGTGATCGCGTTCACGACGGGGAGAGGAGCGCCGCAGGGATTCCCTTTCGCCCCTGTCATCAAGATAACGGGCAATCCACAGACAGCTGGTAAGCTCGCGGATCATATCGACGTAGATGTCAGCAGAATCCTTAGCGGAAAAGGGACGATCAGTGATGCCGGCCAGGACATTTTCTATTTCATGTTATCCGTCGCATCGGGCAAGAAAACGAAAGCGGAATTGCTTGGATACGAGCAGTCCATGAACATATATACGATAGGCCCAGTAATATGAGAACAGGCCAATTTGGCCTCTTCTCATCTGGGCGGCTCAGCATATCACTTCGACCTAGCGTGTTCCAAGACACTCACTCTCTGCTTCAGAACATTCGAAACAACAGAGTGCTCGAGAATTCGTCCTCTAATCCTCTGCCCTGGACTATCACCTTGGGAACATGTCTGATGAGCCGCCCTGCAAGCGATACCATCTCGGTCTTAGGAAGGTCCTTGTTATTTGGTCCCCTCGAACGGCGCACCATTCGCCGGATCGCTCATGAACTGATAAGAGAGGACCTCGTGTGTATTGCCTGATATCCGCTTGCCTATCCTCTCTAAGTGTAGCTCGAGATTACCTCGTCCGATATTTCCTGGAGGTCATTGAGATTCTTTGAGAACTGGGTCTTTGGGTCTAGGCTGACGAGAAGATTGTGGCCGTTTCCACTTACCTTTTCCTGAGTTCTCCTTATCACGTTGAGGACAGGCTTGAATCCGTTCCACATCTCCAGTACTTCAACGCCGTTCAGAACTACAATTCCACTCTTGTTCTCTGTCATGAAACGATCGACATACTTCTCGAACTCGGCCAAGTTCATAGGGGGAATGCATTCCAGGCCGGGTCGGGGTGTCAGCCATTTCATCTGTATCGTATCAGGATCGAAGTCCAATTGAGTCCGCAGAAGATGCGGTGAGTTCTTTGATATGTATAGCGCCTTTCTCCCTTCGGACAGCTCCTTCCTGAGCACTTGATGTGTCCTGAGCGGGACTCTTTCAACGAAGAGATACATCTTCCCAGTGGCTATCTTCATTATTTCTTCCCTCCACTCTGCTGGCTTCTACAACTGCGTCAGTACTAACAGGTTTCCCGCTCCTCCGTGACCGAAAAGGATTCGTTTGTCTCAATCGAAGCGGCGTTTTGGGTGAACTCGGTCATAGGTATATCACCAGATTGCTCGTTGAAAAAGCGGACGCAATAACGGGGACGATGAATCGGAAAGTGCATGTCAATCGAGATTGGCCATCAAAGTAGGGAAAACCATCTGTTCGAGAACGCCCGTATCGTGATTCCCCTGAGGACTGTCCGCGGAATCGGTCACCTATATGCAGCGTATACGTCCGAATTCAGATCGGAAAAGGTCCTCAAGTATTCCTCTCGCTCTTTTCTCAGCGTCTCAATGAGCCTATTTGACTGTTCTGGTGTATAGTATCTCTCGAGGTCGAATCTCGAGAGATCGACACCATCCACCAGCTCAGGGACCAGAGTATCGAACTTGGAGTCTCGTTTCCATTTGATCGTGTCGCGGGAAATCGCTCTCATTATCCCCGCGATCTCTCCTATCTCGACTCTTTTGACTTTCCTTACGATCCTTTTTGTTCCAGTCTCCGTCATCTCCACGAGCTCACCCACGCCCCCGGTGTTGAGTTGGTAGCATTCGACCTTGGTGGGGTTCTTTTGGAGGAAATCGTAGAACCAGTTGCCTTCCTCTGCCTCGCTGCCTATGATGAATGGATTGGTCCCAACGACCCTGACGGACTCTCCCGCCTTCTTTGGATCCCCTCCAGTTGACTCGACCGATTCGCCGAGCATGAAGGCCCCGGCGGCCTGAGCAGCGGTCAACTTCGAAGCTATCGGGAGTACTGTGTTGCGTCTGGTGATAAAGATCATTAGGAGCTTGTCGAGCTCAGCCAGCGGCGGAAGATTCAGACTGTCGTTCTTGTATTCGCCCAGATCGTCCCTCTGGATTATTCCTCTGCCATTGCCTGTCAGCACTTCATCCTGGAAGAAGACCCTCCCTTTGTAGTCGACCATGATGTTCTCGAGGATCGCATCCTTGCAGCGTGCTGCATCGTACAGCAACGGCTGCGTCCTTGGATCCAGCCCATCCGTCTTGATGTAGAATCCCCTTTCAGTACCGAGGGCTCCTCCGTTCTTCTCGAGAAATACGACATCGTCCTGCACGATTCTGACCTTCTCTCCTGGCTCAGTGAGACCGTGATTGTGACAAGAGTGCGTCGTTTTGCCGGTGGCGGTCAGTCCGAATATGATCATGCCTATCTTGCGTATCTTTCCCTCCGGGTTGCGAGCCCATATGAGCTTTGAGCCAGCATGGAGTCCGAGCATCCCCCGCTTCTTCGCTGCGTACATGCCCATCCTCAGGAAGCCCTTCTTGATCTCGCCGTAGTAGTCGCTTCCAAGCACAAGCGTCAAGTTGTCGTCAGGGAAGACGAGGATCTGACGGTCCTTCTCCTGCCATTCGGGCAGATCGATGAGATGCATGTCTGGTCCAGGGGTCTTGTCGCGCGGGAACAACGTTTGGTTAACCATGTACGCCAGGCGTATGTAGTCGGTCCTATAACGTGATATGAAGAGATTGCAATGAGGCGTGTACACATCGTTGTGGCCCATTGTAAGCAAGAGATGGTACAACGGGACGCGAGGCAAGTAGTCCAGGATCAATCTTATTGTCGTGGGTATGTTCCTGGCGATCTCTTCCTTTGCTCTGTTCGGTCTCTTGTCGACCACGCTCTCGTCACCGACGTAAACCGTGAGACCAGCGCTTCTGTTCCTGACTGTTGAGCAGAAGTTGTAGTTCCCGAACTCTGTCAAGTTCCCGAATCTCTCGCTGATCGATCTCAATTCGATAGGAGTAGGCTGCTCGACGTTGGGCATCTTCGGAAGCGCTCGAATCAGATTGAGCAGTTCGCTGACGCCTTCTGGTCTCACTATCGTCCCTCCGACCCGATCAGGTTCTGGAGCAGTGTGCTAAAGACGTTTCACACATTAATATCTTGTCAGAGAAGAAACTGGTCAGGAATCCAGACTTTGCTCTCCATCTATCTCGCAATGCGGTCCTTATATTCCTGTCTGATCGGCGAGAAGACGTCTATGTCGATGCAGTCCTCCAACGCTTCTGTCGCATGTTCGGTATCAGGCGGCACGCAGTATCCGTCGCCCTCGCGAAGGTCACGCACCTCATCTGCGATCCGAATTCTCATCCTCCCTTTCTCTATGAAGCCGATTTGTTCATGAGGGTGCTTGTGCAGAGGGAATTTGACACCTTTAGGCAGAAAGAATTCAATGATCTGGATGTTATTACCGCAGCTCAGCATTCTTCTCCTAACCCCAGGCACTGGTTCCGCTTCGATAGCCTCATCATACTTGAATATCATGCTCACCAGCTAAGTCGTGAATAGATGCCCACGATTAAATAGATGTCCTCCTCAGGGATCCGGAGAATGAATCAGTGCCAGGTGAGGGTAATAGGCCCCCTTCTGTTTCAGGCGGCATTCAACTAAGCGCCCTACCCGCCAGTCCTGAGTAGTCATTCTGGCTGTTTGGACTTGCTCCAGTGGGGAGTCGCCGTTTCACCATATCTCCGAAGAACGTCATCGCCAGGCGAATCATCCTAGATCGGAGCTGTGTCGTTTCTGCGCCCTTGCCTGGGCTCTCGCCCAACCATTTACATGGTCCACCGTCTCATGGAGGGGGGACCTTCCTCAGCTGGGTCGTTAAGACCCTACCGTCGGCCGCCCTCCCTCTCCTGGCAATCTGTCCAAGGCGGAATCATCTATTTAACCATGACTGTCCGGTTCGTTCGATAGACCAGGATTGGCAAATGAAGCATACCCTTACAAGATCGAGTGTGGGTCCAGTGCTCTGGCAGAGGGTTCGCAGGACCATCGAGTTTTCGCTTCAGTACCGGGCTTAGTGTCTTTGTTCATCGTCGAAGAAAGGTGAGTCTTCGAGCTATCTCAGCTGGGATCATCCGCAAAATAGACTAGACCCGCCCTCTTTGTCATACCCTCGGTCAGGTAGAGCATTTCCCCGATCCTTTTCTCTATCATACTCCACCATGAGATGCTATTCTGGACTTCTGACGAGAGCTGGGAGAGTCTCCCGAGGTTCTGCCAGTAGTCCCTCTCCCTGCGAAGTCTATATTCGCTGATGTCTTTGCTCGATTCCGTTGCCTTCCTTCCATCCCTCTTGAGGATAATGTCCTTGATTTTGTGAAGCGTCTGTGAGCAGGTCCTCATGTCCGTGATGCAGTGCTCTTTTAGGCCTGCCATGTCCTTGGGGACCCGAGCACCATCCTTCAACACGTGCTCCTGAAGGTACTCCACTGGGTACTGGAGCATTTCTCTTTCTAGGCCGTAGGAGGCAGAGACCAGCCCGGCAATCGCATAAAGATTGTCACCTATTCTCTCGAGCGAATCAGTCGCCATCCACTTGACGTTGAGGTCCAATATGGTCCTCGAGGACGAGTCGCACCTTGCCAACATCCTTAGAATCTGAAACGCCAATCTATCTATGTCTTCTTCCTCGAGCGCGTACATCAGTCTTAGGATCTGGATCCCCTTGTTAGGATTCACGTCGAAGCAGGTCAACAAGTCGATTGCGAGATTCTCTCCTTCTGTCACTCTGTCGAAAAGTAGGTTGAACAGAGTATCGGTGTCATAGACGATGTTCGATCGGTTTGAATAGGAGATCTCAAAGTTGGTCGAGCCAGGAGTGAGATTCTCGTCGAGCAGTCTTATGATGTTGCGCGACTCGCCGATCAGAGAGTCAGATAATCGATTAGATGCCAGACGAAATTCATCCGCACCGTTGACGTAGGATGAGACAATGTACTGTTTCAGTTCGTAGTTGGACATCTTTTCCGAAGACACATTGATTCTCTTTCTCGCGATCTTTGGAGTGAGGATCAGATGGTCTCCAAGACCGATCATATCGACCAGTCTGTCTTTGTTCTGTTCCTCGGTCCAACCATTGATCCATTGCTTAGGTAGGTAGATCGAGTAGCCTCCGGAACCCGCTCTGGATATTCGCTTCCTTGTTCTGATTGGTTTGGGGTTTGCCATATCCATCTCTTCAATCTGATAGATCCGGTGAGAAATGGAACGTGACCGAGTGCTTCGAGAACTCCTCGAGCTTGGCTGCGATATCGCTGATTCTATATCCCATCCTGATCAGGTGTGGCAGACTCTGTCCTTGCAAAGAATCCTGCCCTTTCGTGAGCATGTTCTTTATCGACTTGCCAAGGTCCTCTCCGATTGTGTCTCTGAAGAGAGTGAGTCCTCCTATGAGGGCCTGCACCTTCTCCGTCTCATCCGAGAGAGTCAGTCTCTTGAGCGTCTCGATGTTCTTAGAACAGGTCTTGAGATGTGCTACGTAAGTCTGCCGGAGATTGTCCAAAGACGAATCGAGGCGTTCGACTGGCTTCCCAACCTCCTTCATGAGTGTGTCTGGAGGATACTGCAGCTTGGCGGGGTCTAGATTGTAGATGTGACACACATCTCTGACCATTCCAAACATGCTATCCCCAATATTCTCCATCGTGTTCGTCGTAAGCACGAAGTAATACAAGTCCACAAGATTCTCGAAAGGTATCTCCATTCTCGATGCCAGTCGGAGGATTTGCAGTCCAAGTCTGTCGGTGTCCTCCTCCAGTAGTTTCAGCATCTGCATCAGGTGTATCCCTCTACGCGGATTTCTGTCGAAATGCTCTACAAGTTCTTCCATCAGTCGGACTCCTTCCAGTAGCTTGTCGAAGAGGAGCCTCTGAAGTTGCATCGCATCCGGGCGACTGAGCATTGCCGCCGCATTCTTGTCGTACGCGATCCTGTTCTCTGTGATCTCCAGCGTTAGTCGATCGTCGAGGGAGCGAACGAAACTCCTGGCGCCGCAGATCTGTTCGTCCGTGAATTTGGTTCTTGTGATAATCTCAGCGGATTCGAATCCTCTGACATAGCATGAGAGCAGAAAGTGCTTCACTTGGTCGACGGAATCACTGTCTAGCCTGACCGATTTCAGGGAGCTTTTCTGGACAGGTGAGATAATGAGAAGGTCGTCCATCTGGATAAGGTCAACGTTTCTATCCTTCGCTTGCTCGCCCTTCCAACCGTCAATCCATTTCTT
>JAJRAG010000181.1 GCA_028682925.1 Methanomassiliicoccales archaeon | reverse complement strand
GGGATCGAAGACATTCTGGTTAGGTCTCTCAGCCCTTCCCAATCGTCGACCGGGACCGGCTGCTCAATGAACTCGATCGAGAGTGGCTCGAGCTCGTCAACGAGCCGTTCTGCCATTTTGACAGAATACCCTTGATTGCAGTCGATCCTCAATCTCACTTCATCGCCTACCACTCTCCGAACCTCACGGATTCTGCGAATGTCTTCCTCGAGATTCAATCCAATCTTCAACTTCAGAATCCCGAAACCGGACTCCACGCTTGTCTTTGATTTGGAAATCGTCGATTTGAGGTCAGATATTCCGACGGTCATCGATGTCTCCATGCTTGCCTTTTGTTGGCCCAGGAGTCTGACGACCGGAGCATCGTAGATCTTTCCAACAAGATCGTGGACTGCGATGTCTACACCGGCCATTGCGGTGGTGTTGTTGCCCGCTGGCGCATTCATGGATCTATGAATCCTGGGAAGGTCCAATGGGTCGAC
Source organism: Methanomassiliicoccales archaeon (assembly GCA_028682925.1). Taxonomy (GTDB): domain Archaea; phylum Thermoplasmatota; class Thermoplasmata; order Methanomassiliicoccales; family JACIVX01; genus JAJRAG01. The sequence goes on along the minus strand of JAJRAG010000181.1, from coordinate 5,853 downwards.
CCCGACGAGACGTCGCCGTCCTTCAATAAGAAAGCGCTCGATTGTCTCGATTGTCTCTCCAGTGACGGTGTTTGGGGAAGCAGCGCCCCATCCTTCGAACCTTTCACTTCGGATGCGGACGATTATATTCGTGGTCTCTTTTGAAGTGCCCGTGGCGATCACGAATGGTTCTTTGCGATCCAGCTTGTATCGATACCAATCAATGGCCTCGATCTTCAATCCCGAGTGACCATCACTCATAGACTCTCACTACGTTGTCTCCCACGTTCGCCCCTATGGCAATGGCGACTGGCAGACACTTCGCCCTGAGCAGATATGCGATTGGACCCAAGTTCGAATTCGACAGAGATTCGAAGTTCGCCATTCCCTTGGATAATACCAGATCGGCGCGATCGATCTCCTTCCTCAGGCGCTCCCCGACCAGGTTCAAATTTATTCCAACGGCGAATGATTCCGTCGACAGAACCTCATCGAACAGCTTGTCTATGCCGACGGTACGCGCGTCCTCCTCGGTCGCATCTGTCAAAATAGGTTCTCCCTTGACCACTCCGACGATCCTTACTCCGAACCATTTCAATTCCTCAACGAGCAGCTTGTCGAAAACGATCTCTCCGCAATTGTCGAGCAGATAGATCACGTTCTCAGCATCCTCGAGCAGTTCTCTCATCCTGGGAATGTCGTTTGTCGCGAGTCCCTGCCCGACCAGGGAATCGAATTCTTCGGTCAGATTCTCGGGGTTCTCAAGGGCGGCGTCGATTCCGAAATCGAGCACGTTCCCAGCTATGGAGACCAAAGAGGCGGCCTCCAAGGGATCCTTCGCCGCAGCGACGAACTTCTTCGCCTTTGGAAAGATTGATTCTGCGATCTCGTTGCTCCGATTCTTCAGATCGATGTAGGGGTCCTTGCAGTTCAAAAGGTTGTACGCCCTGCGATGCACCATGGTAGCTGTCTCGGCCGAATTGACGCCCTCTTCATACTCTGAGCAGAGGACCTTGATGCACTCTCCCATGACCTCCGACTTCTTCGCTGGAGAGCACAGATTCGTCTCGAAGAGCACCCTTCCGAGAAGACAAGGTACGCAATCTGCCTCCATCTGCATGAAGCGCCAAAACGCCTTGCGGGAGATTAACCCTTCGTCGGATTCCGTCATGAGGGCCACAGGTTTCCAATCCCGAGTAGCGATTGGCCAGCAATTCCAAAGGTTTAAGTGAGAACTCGTCGTTTTCCAGACGGGAAGAGGATGTCGGATTCTATAACCCTTCGCGTTGCTCGCGCTCATCACCAGTCCGAGGTCGGTCTGGGACGCGCAAGAATCGATTCGAAGACAAGAAAGGACTTGAGCGTCGAGGTCGGCGATGTCATAGAGATCGTTGGGAAGCGGCTGACGGCGGCGAAGGTATTCAGGGCTGCCCAGGAAGACGAAGGAAAGGGCATAGTCAGGATGGACGGAATGATAAGGTCGAATGCCGGGATCTCGATTGGAGAGAAGGTCACTGTTACCAAGGCAGACTCCCAGCCGGCCTCGAAAGTCTTCGTTGCACCGAAAATCCCTCAAGGGAAGAGAGTGCGCTTTGGACAGGGGGTCGAAGAGCTCTTTAGAAAGGGACTGATCAGCAGGCCGCTCGTCAAAGGCGACGAGATAATAATCCCGAACATCGCGCTCATGGGAGGATTCCTGCCGTTCGTGGTAGTGAGCACACAACCTAACGGCATCGTCGTTGTGGGAGATCACACAGAACTGAGCGTCAAGACAGAGCCGATGGAGACGACGGAACTGGTCGCCCCGTCGGTCACGTACGATGATGTGGGCGGTCTTGAAGAGGAGCTCCAAAGGGTCAGGGAGATGATCGAGCTTCCCCTGAAGCACCCCGAGCTCTTCGATAGACTGGGAATTGATCCGCCGAGAGGAGTGCTGCTCTACGGTCCTCCAGGCACCGGAAAGACTTTGATAGCGAAGGCCGTCGCGAACGAGGCGGGCGCGAACTTCTACGCGATACAAGGTCCTGAGATCATGTCAAAGTACTATGGCCAGAGCGAGCAGAAGCTCAGGGAGAAGTTCGAGGAGGCCGAGAAGAACGCACCCTCAATACTGTTCATTGACGAGCTAGATTCCATCGCCCCCAAACGGGAGGACGTCCAAGGTGAGGTCGAAAGAAGGGTCGTGGCCCAGCTCCTCACGCTGATGGATGGCCTCGGAGGGAGAGGACAGGTCATCGTGATTGCGGCCACCAATAGAGAGGAATCCATAGATCCGGCACTTAGAAGGCCCGGAAGGTTCGACCGGGAGATAGAGATCGGCGTGCCGACGAGGGAGGGAAGAAAGGAGATACTCCAGATCCACACAAGAGGGATGCCGCTCGCCGAGGACGTCGACCTCGACAAGTACGCGAACATTACCCACGGCTTCGTTGGTGCAGACCTTGCGGCATTGGCCAGAGAAGCCGCAATGAAATGTCTTGGCCGCCTTGTTCCTGAGCTCGATCTGGACAAGCCGGTACCATCCGAGATCCTCGAGAAGGTGAGGGTCACCTCCAACGACTTCGACGAGGCGCTGAAGGAAGTGGAGCCGAGCGCGATGAGAGAGGTACTGGTCGAGATACCGAGGGTTACTTGGGACGAGGTCGGAGGCCTCGAAGATGTGAAGTTGCAGCTGAGGGAAATGGTCGAGATGCCGATCGAGAATCAAGACTCGTTCAAGAGGATGGGCATCAGGCCGGCGAAGGGGGTGCTGCTCTACGGGCCTCCCGGAACTGGAAAGACACTTATCGCCAAAGCGGTGGCGAACGAATCGAGGGCCAATTTCATTTCGATCAAGGGGCCAGAAATAATGAGCAAGTGGGTAGGAGAGAGCGAGAAGGCCATACGCCAGATGTTCAAGAAAGCGAAGCAGGTCGCACCGGCAATCGTCTTCCTTGATGAGATCGACGCGATCGCTCCAAGAAGGGGTGTAGGATCGGACACGAACGTGACGGAGAGGGTGGTGAATCAGCTCCTCACCTCGATGGATGGGCTCGAAGGCCTCGATGGAGTAACGGTCATTGGCGCGACGAACAGGCCCGACATAGTGGATCCGGCCCTCCTCAGACCCGGAAGGTTCGACAGACTTATCCTGACCCCGATCCCAGACACGATGGCAAGAAGAACGATCCTCAGGATCCATACGCAGAAGATGCCGCTAAGAAACGTCGACCTTGAGTACATCACGTCCAAGACCGAGGGTTTCGTCGGCGCGGACATCGAGAATCTCTGCAGGGAGGCCGCGATGATAGCCCTTAGAGAGGACAGGAATGCTGCTATCGTAGAAACAAGGCATTTCGAAGCGGCGCTCAAGTCCGTGAAACCTTCGGTGGACAAGGACGTGATGAAGCAGTACGAGACGATCGGTAAGGTCTTGGAGAAGGCGAGGGCTGGCTGGGAAGGACTGGGATCCTACAGGTAGTGATTTCACCTCTTCCTGGACCAGAAATCATGCTCCAGAATCTAGAAATGTCTCATCATCCTGAGCCCGTGCACGCCTTTTCCGTAGTAGTTCTTGAGCCGTCCGACGGGGACGTAACCTAACTTGCAGTAGAATTGCACGGTGACTTTGCAGTCCTCCTTCACCTCGAGCGTCATGCGTTTGCGTCCCATTCTTTTGGCAGTCTGCTCAGCCGAATCGACCAGCCCTTTCCCGACGCCTTTGTTCCTGTGGCTTCCATCCACGCAAACGGAATAGAGGCGCGCGGCATCCGTGTCGTTTCTGAACAGCAATAATGCATAGCCGTGGATTCCTTTCTCTTCATGGACGAGAGCCACAGACTTCGCACGAAGCATCAGATACCTCATCCTTCTTCGAGAGAAATTCTCGTCAGGGAAGGAATCCCTCTCTAGAATGACCAGCGAGTCCAGATCTGCCAGGTTGGCCAATCTGATCATGTGTCTATTCACCGGCCAAGTACCTCACGATTCGTTCGTATACCTCTGGGTTCTTAGCATCCTCGCCACCAGCATCGATGTTGGGATTGTCGTTCACCTCGATGACGAGGAATGTCCCGTTCACTTGCTTGATATCCACTCCGTATAGACCATTTCCTACCGCCTTTGACGCCGCCAGACCGATCTCGATCAATTTCGGATCGACCTCTCCCATGTCCATGGCCTCGATCCTCGCCCACTCCACGTGCCCGTTCTCGCGATGTTGTATCTTCCAGCTGTGCGGGGGCATGACGTACTTGCAGACAAACAGCACCTCGCCATTCAGCGTCGTGACCCTCCAATCGAAGTTGGACGGGACGAACTGTTGAACGACTATCTCGCTAGACCTTCTGAAGTAGCGTCTTGCGGTCTCGTAGAAAGCGCGGACATCGTTCACTTTTTCGACATAGGCAGAGAAGCTGCTGAATGGAGCCTTGAGCACGACCGGGGACCCAAGATCTTCAAAAAGACTCTGCACGGTCTTGCGGTCCATCTCCCTCTTCCCGAGGAACCTGGTCTCAGGGATCGGTAGACCGGAGCGCATCAACCTGAGGTACATGTTGATCTTATCGCAGCAGACGATTATTGAGTCGGGGTCATCTATCACCCTCAATCCATTCATCTCCGCTATCCTTGACGCAACATAGCATGCGTTCATAGGGTCAGTGGTCGATCGGATGAAGAGGGCGTCAAAGTCCGGGATCTTCCCGATGTCCGAACGGAACATATACTCGAATTGATGACCCATGTTCATGGCCGCGATCTTGAAGTTCGTCAGGGCGCTGAGTTCCTCGGCTTTGTTGATCGTGTAGCGCTCGACGAAGCAGGCTATATTTGCCATTCGTTCGCCTTCCTCAGAAGTTTGAGCTCCTTCGGCCTCAGTTGGTGCAATGGTAAGGGTTCCACGGCGCTCAGCTGGGATTCACCGTTCTCTATCACCCTGACCTTGCATATCGGGAGATGGAAAAGACCCCAAATCCTGGAGGCCATTTGATCATATTCCTCCGTAGAAGTTGTTCCCATGATGCATTTGAACTCCCGGATGGGAGCCTCTTCCTTGATCTTCTGGACGCATATCGGGTACTTGTAGTTCCTCGTCAGCGACTTGCCTATCGTCTTGACGTGGCCCTCTTTGAAGACGACGCTGTGCTTCCTCATGAATGGATTTATCGGATAGACGATGGCCGGAGGTTCGAAGTATCCGTTCGAGATGTAGTATTCTGGAATCCTGATCTCAGCCTTCTTCGCCCTTTCCATACAGAGTGGCACGACGTAGGCATCCAGCGATTCTTTTATCCTTGGATATACAGGAATCTCCTGTATCTCCGCCTCAACGCTCTCGTAATGCCCCTCACCCATGTACCGGTAGTCGCCAGAAATGTTCACGAATGCGCTACCGTTTGGGTGATGGGGCGGCCTACGGTTTCGCACCATCAGTATACTACCTTGCGACCGGTATTATCTCAATAGCGTTTAAAAGAGTTGTCTCCGTCGCCGATTTGTCCCTGGGCCAACGTTCGAACGCCCGGGATTGGAATGACGTCGGGTTCGACAACCATTCGCCATCTTGCGGAAAGAGAAGAATCAAATTCGTCAATGTCCTGAGTCTTGTTCCCCCAAGATACCATGCCAGATATTGTGGCAATAAAATTAAATACGCACAACCATATTCATAATGACAGACTATCCAATGTCAGAAGGGCGGGTGCTGGGAATGAGGAAATTTATCACGGAGTTGAAGGGCAAGACCGTAATGACGAACGACGGACAAATTCTTGGGATGATCGAGAATTTCGTCGTGGACACCGCAACTGGTGAGATACAACACGTTTTGGTCGTGCCCGCTGAGGAAATCGAGTCGAGACTCTACAAGACAGATCCACAAGGAAGGCTCATCCT
>JAJRAG010000180.1 GCA_028682925.1 Methanomassiliicoccales archaeon | reverse complement strand
GCCCGAGGTGGAGAGCCCTCCTAGCTACCTGACCGCCTCCGAGTTCTTGTATTTCGTCGGCAAGGTTAGGAAAGTTGACGACCTGGATTTGAAGATAGAACACTGGCTTGAGTACTTCGATCTCAACGAGTTCAAGGGCAATTTGTGCAAGGACCTTTCGAAAGGGACGCGTCAGAAGGTCATGCTCGCTGCATCCTTCATCCACGAACCCAAATTGCTCTTCCTCGACGAGCCGTTCATCAACCTCGATCCTCTGTATCAAAGAAAGTTGAGGGAATATCTGACGAAATTGAGGGAGGAAGGCAGGACCATCTTCATGTGCTCGCATATCCTCGAGATGGCGCAACGTCTGTGCGAAGAGGTCCTCATCCTCAACAAGGGCAGGATCGTTGCCAGGGAACGCATCCAGGACATGAGGGCTCGAGGAGAGGATCTGGAGGTCGTTTTCATGCGTCTGGTCGGGAGAACCGATGCCGCTGCTCCTTGAGATGATGTTGAAGGAAGAGTATAGGATGCACGTCAGCTACTCGTCAAAAACGATCTTCCTTGCTCTTCCGATGTTCATCTGTTTCATCGCGTTCGGCATGGGAATCTCACTCACGCAGCTAGAACGAAACATCAGCATCCAGGAGCTTCTCACTCTCACGCACGTTGGCATTTTCCTATACGGCATGAGCGTCGGTGCCTTCGGTTTTCTGGGCAAGACCTATATCGAGCGTAGGTATGGCAAGAACAACTACCTTATCAACATGCCAGCACTACTTCCCCTTTCATTCAAGAGGACGTTCCTCGGAATGTATTTTCGGGATGTCATATTCTACATCGTTCTGGTACTTCTTCCGGCTCTCCTGGGTTTGCTGCTGGCGGCCCCGATAGCACATTTCTCCGTGATCTCGATCGGAGGTGTGTTCATTGGAACGCTATTGTCTTTCCTTATCGGGGTCTCCTTCAGCTTCGCAGTGTCGGTGGTCTACACGCGAAGCGTAAAGGCATTTATATTCGTGGCTTTCGCGTTCATCGCATTGGTCATCGGCTCCGGGGTGTTCGACCTCTATAGTATAGAACTTCTGCTTCCAGCACTCGCCTTCCAGCTCAGCTTGCCCCCGCTGACAGCCGCATACGGCAGCGCCGCATTCTATCTCGGGATATGCGTCGTGGTCATCGTGGCTTTTACCGCCTTAGCGACTTTGTCAGTGAGAGAATCGATAAATGGTGGCAAGTCCCATTTCAAGAACGTGTATCCGAGATACTACAACAGATTCGCTTTCGCCAGATCCTATCAGACCCTAATCGCCAAGGAGTTCGTGGATCTTATCAGGAGCGGTACGATAGGGAAGATGGTCTTCTCCTTCGTCGCGCCATTGGTATTCCTGAGCTTCAGCACTTGGTACGTGAACTATGGTCTAGCAATACCGGTCGGATTCAATACCGTTTTCTATGCGGCCATGGTCGGCTTCTTTGGAGTGCTCCTGTACAGCTGGTTGACCAACGTGGATCTCTCAGACTACTACGAGACGCTGCCGGTCACCGTCCCAAAGGTGATTAAGTCGAAGCTGTTGACATTCTCATTTCTCACCATCGGCATCTCTACCGCATTCGTCCTTGCGATCGCGACTATAAACGGGGAGTTGCGGTTGCTCTGGCTCGCCCTCCCCGTTCTATATGTCACTTCAACCTACATGGTCGTTGCGACCGCGTATCTCACTGGTCTGAGTCCCAACTCCTTCCTGTTCAATCCGGAGATCCTGGTGAAGTTCGCGGTCGTTTCTGTATTGCCAGATCTGGGCCTCACGATATTGTCCTTCAGCCTCTCTTCGACGAATGTCGCCGCGGTGTTAGGGATAGTCCTCGTGCTCGGAATCCTGTTGATTTCCACTTTGCTCTTCTACAGGGGGATTGAAGAGAAGTGGGCAAGGACTAGCTTTCCCTGATCATTCGACTGTTTTTTGTACGCAGGAACACATAGAATCCCTATGGACACAGGACGCGTTCTGAGAAGGATCGTCCATGTCTCGACGCCGCTCTTCCTAGTATACTACTTCTTGCCGGACCCTCTCTGGACAGGAGGACCTACCCGGGTCTTGACCCTTATCGTCATCATGGCGGTCGTTCTGATCGCCGAAGTCCTGAGACTTGCCTACAAACCAAAGATAATTGGAATGCGGGAGTATGAGAAGTATCAGGTCTCCGCAGCCGCCTGGGCCGGTATAGGCATGACGATTACTTTCCTCTTCTTTCCCTTTGGCTATGCAGCTCCAGCATTCATGGGGATGGGATGGGTGGACCCGGTCATCGGGGATTTGAGAAGAAAGAGCAGTTCGCTGTATCCGTACGTCCCCCTGGTCCTTTACTTCCTGATCGCGATTGTCTCGATGTCGGTGATAATCGGGCCATCGATCAAAGTCATTATCGCAAGTCTTCTCGCAACTCCCGCGGCAATATGGGCGGAGAGGCTGAAATCAAAATACGTCGACGATGACTTCTTGATGATGGTCGTTCCCCTGATAGTGATCGCCAGCGTCTTCGAGGTCCTACCCTGAGCTCTAGCGTCCGAAGAACGATTTCTTTGGATACCGCGTCACGCCCTGTTCGAATGCCTGAATCGGTCCTTTGTGACAATTGCGCGCCTCTTCCTCTGTGTCATGGACCTTATCGCAGACGAGGCATTGGTATTTTGTCTTCATTCACGTGGGAGAAGTGAAATGGGGTTTATAATCCATTTGCAATCAAGGAAACAACCTTGGGTCTTTCTGGCTTTCTGGCTCGATGATGATACGCTTTTATACGCTCTCAAATCAATAAGGTGTGCTACATGAACAGAATCAAGGTCATCAACGAACCTTCTGAACTAGTACCTATGTTGAGGGCGGTTGATACCAAAGTCAAGAGGGAGGTCCTGAAGGAAGTCACCCTCGAGTGGCGTACCTCGAAGGAGATAGAGGAGAAGTACGGGCACGAGGGAAAGGAGGCGCTGAAGTTCTTCGAGAAGATGAAGCTCGTCGAGACGAAGTGGCAATCGACAAGCGGATCCCATCCGGAAAAAGCCTATCACACTTACTACACCTCTTTCCACATCAATGCGTCGTGGCCCGTCTACGAGATAAGCGACGTGCTGGCCGCGGCGATGATGCCAGAGAACGAGTTCAAGCAGAT
>JAJRAG010000032.1 GCA_028682925.1 Methanomassiliicoccales archaeon | reverse complement strand
TGGCGTCCGCGGTGTCGTCAACGAGGATATGACGGTCCAGCTGGCAATGGATCTAGGTAGGGCGATAGGGACTCACATGGGGGGACGCGTCGCGATTGGCAACGACTCCAGGACTTCCTGCGACATGCTGAAGAGCTCAGTCGCTGCCGGACTCATGTCCGCTGGCGTCGAGGTCCTCGACCTGGGGCTCGTTCCGACCCCGGCTCTCCAGTTCTACGTTCAGGGACATGATGTGAGTGGAGGAGTGATGATCACAGCATCCCACAATCCTCCCGAGTTCAACGGCATGAAATGTGTTGATCGCGATGGCACTGAGATGTCGCGCTCAAAGGAGGAAGCGATCGAGGAGACCTATTTCGCGCGCGATTTTCGAGAGAAATCATGGAAGGAGATAGGATCGGTCAGAAAGGTGTCGGGGGCTGTAGCCAGATATCTTTCCTCAATCAGTAGATTGGTCGACATCGAGTCCATAAGGACCTCCGGCATTACGGTCGCTTTGGATTGCGCGAACGGAGCCGGTGCCGTCTCCACACCGTTCCTTCTCGAATCTCTCGGAGTGAGGGCAATAACGATCAACTGCAATCCACAAGGAACATTCCCTGGACATCCGAGCGAACCGACTGAGGACAACTTGACGGACCTGATGAACCTTGTGAAGAACTCATCGTCAGACGTCGGGATCGCCCAGGACGGGGATGGGGACAGGACCATATTCGTGGACGATCTGGGACACTACGTCTACGGCGACAGAAGCCTCGCTCTCATTGCAGAATCGATCGTAAGAGAACGTGGGGGCGGCATTGTCGTCACTCCGGTGAGCACTTCTCTCGTGGTGGAGGAGGTGGTCGTGGCGGCTGGTGGAGAGGTTGTATATACGATGGTCGGCGCGCCGATTGTCGCGAGGAAGATGCGTGAGATCGGGGCAGTCTTTGGAGGAGAGGAAAACGGCGGTCTGATCTTCCCGGAGCTTCAATATTGCAGGGATGGGGCCATGGCCGCGGCGAAGATGCTCGAGATAATCTCGAAGCAAGGGCCTCTGTCACGGCTCGTTGAAAGATTACCACAGTATCATCTCGAGAAGCGGAAAGTGAACTGCCCGAATGAACACAAGGAGCGTGTGATGGATATGCTCTGTGACCGCTTCAAGTCCAAGGAAATCGATCTGACGGATGGGGCCAAGTTGTATGTGGACGAAGGTTGGGTATTAATCCGACCGTCTGGTACCGAGCCGATTTTCCGGATAATATCCGAGGGAAAGACCAAGAACCATGCGCAGAAGTACGCCGAGGATTTTGAGAGGCAGGTGAAGGAGATCATCGCGGATCTCATGAGCGGCTCGAAATAGAATCGCAAGACTAGCCCTGCGGTCGAATTGACGTTGTAGTATGGCAAAGTGACGATGTCGATGACCCGTCATCAATAGGGGCTCAGTGAGATTGTGTGTCGAAACGAGATACCTCGATTCCAGAACATTGCCTCTACCTTCGATTCTTCCAGACCACAGCGATCGCTTCCCTCATCATCCTTGCAGCCAAAGCGGCCGTGTTTCCTTCATCGTAAGGCGGAGATACTTCGGTGATGTCGAACCCGACCATTCGCTTGCCGAGCATGTTGATGCACTTCTTCACTTCCAAAGGTGTGAGGCCGAAAGGTTCTGGTGTCCCTGTGCCTGGAGCGAATGCAGGATCGATGCCATCGATGTCCAAGGTCAGGAAGACTCTCTCTTTCTCCATCATCCTCGCGGCTCGTCGGAATGCTTTTTCAACCCCTTCCTTGTGGATTGTGAACGCATCGATGTAGTTGGGCATCTTATCGCTCCTCTCCTCCGCCGATATGGACCTCACTCCGAAAACCAGCACGTTTTCCACGCCGACGTGTTCCGAGATCCTTCTCGTCACGCACGCATGGCTGTATTTGACCCCCAGATATTCTGGGCGGTAGTCTAGGTGCGCATCTATCGATATGACGCCGATGTCGTCGAAAGCCTCAACGACAGGAATGGTGATTGTATGCTCGCCTCCAACGAAGACAGGGAACTTCCCAGCGTTCACGATCCGCCTTGCGATCTCTCTGACGATCTCGACCATTCCGTCCGGGGATCCGCATTCGTCCACGTTCCCAAGGTCGTTCATGGGGATGTCCGAAAGATCCACGTCGTGCTCGAACAAATACGCCTCAAAGTTGTAGGAGGCCTGCCGAATGGCGTTCGGAGCCATTCTCGCGCCGGATCTATACGAAGCGGTCCGATCGAAAGGAACACCGCAAATGACGAACTGCGCGTCATCGAAGGACGCATTGGCATCAGCAAAACAGATGCCTGGAAGAACCATGTTCATACCCTGGTTATCTTCCGTCTTCCCATCGCAATAAGGTACAGGATCTCTTCACCCGGGTGAAGCTGTCCCTTCAGATCCTCAGGGATGCGAAGCTGGAAGTTTTCGTATGTATCCATGTCCATCAGCTGGACCTCATCGCCCGCTAGAGCAAGAATCTGCGCCTTCCTCTTGTCAATGAGTGGGATCTGGATTCTGTGCTTCACTGGATGGACTATGCTCCGTTTCTGCTCGTCGAAAATGCCTACCGCATCTATCCTAGCCTTTGCTTCTCCGTGCTTCCCAGGCTTGGATGTGGTAATCGAGATTATCTTGCAGGGCTCCTCATCGATAAGGAGGTAGCGTCCTTCCTTCAGCTCTCTGACCTCGGCCTGCGTCCATGACATATGTATCAGAATGGGAAATGAACGTTCGCTTAAATAGTTTGCTCATTGTTTCCGTCTTCTCTCGGGACGTCTGGGAGGCTCGGGATACTTCTCCTTGATTTCCTCGACGCGCTTCACCAGATCATCCAGCAGCTTGTCTCCGATGAAATCCCCTTGCCAGTGATCGATCTTGGCCGCGATGGAGGCCTTCGAGGCGAGCGCCCGGGCAATCTTCCCTCGCATCCAGTATGGCGCCCGATGTATGGAGGGGTGCAGGAATATGATTCCGTGCTTCGGAGGTCTCTTCCCGCTCCTAAGGTGCAGAAACATCGCCTTCTCCGCCCCGAGCAGTTGGACCGTGCTGGAAGGCAGCTGTGAAAGTCGCTTCAGACCGCCGGCGAGTGAGATCAACCTCGCGCCGAGCGTCGCACCCACAAGCGTCGTGAGGTTCGGCGCGACATGCTTCATCCTATCTTCGACATATCTCTCTAGGTCCTCTTTCATCCGGTACACATCGGAGAGTGATGTTGCAAACTTCTTCAGGATCTCGATGTCCTCAGGCAGGAGTTCCGCCCCGACCGATTCGATTTCCACGCCGAGGTCCCGGAGAATCGTGGACCTGTCGCCATTCTCTGAAATCGCCAGCGCGTACTTCTCGTCCTTGACGTAGTCGCCCAGCTCAGGGAAGTGCAGTCCGTACCACTCGTGCAACCTCTCATTCATGATATTGATTGTTTCAATCAAATCATCCTCTGCCCTGATTGCCTGGGCTGCGCATCTATCGGGCCTGAGTGGTTCTCTCGTGCGGACTTTCCCCAGCTCGACCATCGACTTGTGCATCAGGTCGGCGTCAAAGGAGTAGTCCTCAGGTCTTATGAACGAGGAATCAAAGACGACGGGTTTGCCCAATTTCGAAAGCCTGGAGTCGGCGACCTTCATCCTCTTCTGTGCCAGTTGCAGCTCCTCAGGAAGTATCTCTCCTTTTTGTATCGCAGCGAGCTTCTGCGCTATTGATTTTGGGCTCTTGTCGAAAAGAACGTGCTTCTTGATCTTCTGTTCGTCGCAAAGGAAGACCCCGAACCACTTCGTTACAAGAATCATCGGATGTAGATGTGGAAGCCTCTTATTGTTTTTGTCGACCGATCGAGGTCAGTATCCTTGTCATCTCTCTCTTGGTCAGCTCCTCAGCCTCCCCAACGCTTGCGGAGATCACCTGCAGGGCGGCGGCGAACTCGAGCGTTTCCATTCTGTGATATGCTTCGGGAAGGTCCTTTCCCACTGTGATCGCTCCATGCCTTTCAAGAAGGAATGCATTCGCATCATGCTTCGATTCGGCGAGTTTTTTCGCCAACCTATCGGTTCCGGGGGTTTCATAGGGAACAAGCGGGACAGGCCCGAGGACCAACACCCCCTCCGGCGTCAGTCCGGTCCTCAATGGGATTCCAGCCACAGCTATAACTGTACAATACCGAGGATGCGCATGGACTACCGCTCCGACGTCCTTCCTGTGCTTGTATAAAGCCGTGTGAAAGGGGACTTCTATTGAAGGCCTTCCGCCTCCGGTGGTCTTTCCATCCGAGATGGAGATCCTGACCAGGTCCCTTTCGATCAGAAATCCCTTGCAGGCCCCAGATGGGGTGATAAGCAGATCATCATGGTCAATCCTCACGCTCAGGTTCCCGGCCGTCCCGTAGGTCAGTCCTCTGTCGTAAAGGAGCCTGCCATATTCCACCAGTTCCTTCCTGGCCATCTTCTCAGTCAGCAGGACGATCACCTCTCATTTTGATGATGTTACTCGGAGACAGAACACCGGTCTCCGTTATGAATCCCCTGACGTACTTGCTGGGCGTGACGTCAAACGCCGGATTAAGGGCCGACGATCCCATCGGAGCAATCCTCCTGCCCTCCATATCGGTGACCTCTCCCTCGCTCCTGTTCTCTATCGGTATCTTATCCCCAGAGTCTATCGAGAAATCGAAGCTAGAAACCGGGGCTGCGACATAGAACGGGATCCCCAGCTCCCTCGCTACCACTGCCTTCTCGTAAGTCCCTATCTTGTTCGCAAAATCCCCATTCGAGGCGATCCTGTCAGCCCCGACGATGATGATGTCCACATCCTTCTTCATGAAGTGTCCCGATGCTCCATCCGTGATGATCGCATGCGGTATGCCTTCGTTGACAAGCTCCCAGGCCGTGAGTCTCATGCCCTGCAATCTAGGTCTGGTCTCAGAGACAAACACGAAGACCTTCTTTCCTGCATACCACGCCATCCTGATGGGGGCGAGGGCGGTACCGACATCGACGGTCGCGAGCGCACCAGCATTGCAGTGTGTCATCACACTGCATCCATCATCTATTAGGGAAGCTCCGTTCTCTCCGATCATCGTACAACGCTGCACAATGTCGTCTGCGTAACGGTTCGCCTCATTGACAGGGTCGCATCCGGAAGCGATCGATTTCAGCATGTGGTCGACCGCATAGAAGAGATCGTTCGCTGTCGGTCTCGCTGCCTTGAGAATGGTTGCAGCTTCGTTAGCGTCCATCTTGCTGAGGGTCGCTAGAGCCATGCCATATGCTGCAGCCGCACCTATCGATGGCGCACCGCGAATGGTCATGTCCTTGATCGCATTCGCAACATCCTTGCAGTGGCCGACCTCGACGATCTCGAAGCGTTGAGGGAGAATGCGCTGGTCGATCATTCTGACCTTCTCACCTTCAAACCATACGGCCCTGAACTCCGCCACTCCATCCTTGAGGACGACCCTCAAATTCTCACGTCGAGGAGATGTAATTCGCAGCTAGAAAAACATTGGTTTCATTGGAGATCGCACTCTCTGAGGATGGGTTGACATGATGGATGTACCATCCAGGCCATCCTTTAATATTGGTGATGCGGCTCCTAGCCCGAAGGATGGTTCAAATGGAGGAAACCTTTTCCTTTGAGGTCTACTCGACCGCTTCTGGTTTGAAGCAGATCTCGAATCCAATAAGAAAGAAGATTCTGAGCGAGCTCAGGAAAAGAGAGCTGAGCCTGAGCGAAATCGCGGTCTTGGTTGGAAAGGCCCAATCCACCCTCTCTAGCCACCTGGATGAACTAACCAGGGAAGGCCTGATCGCGTCCCGTGGCGATCCTGAAGACAATCGTAGGAAGATGTTCTACTTGACCTCCAAGCCAATAGGCAACTCGGTAGTTCCAAGGGACGACCTCAGGGAGGTAGTTGGAACGACGATAGCTGGGTCTATTGGAACACCAAGCTCGTTTCTGAAGGGTGTAATAAGGTCTATCATCATCGGAATTCAGGCGGTCGGTTTCAAAATGGATCCGGTGTTAATCGAGATTGGAAGGATGATTGGTCTCGAGATTGCCAAGAGGATGAAGTCTGACAACATCGAAGGGCTGATCAGAGAAATCAAGGCATTCTATGAGGAGCACGAGCTAGGCGAGGTGTGCGTCTATTCAGTTACGCCGCTCAGCCTCATAATCCGGGATGAGTACGACTGTCACAAGATTCCAGAGGCGGGCAAGACTTTCTGCATGATAAACGAGGGGATTCTGAGTGCGATATTCGAGAGCAAGATAGGTATGGCTCTGAAGGTCAGGACGAGCACCGAGTGCCTGGCAGACGGGTTCAATCATTGTAGGGTGTACATAGAGCCAGTGCCAAGGTCGACTTGAGAGCGATCGGACCGGACCTACTGCGATTTCGAAGGAGAGCACGAAAGAGACAGAATCCCGTTCTAAGGAGTATACTTGAACGGGTGCCGCACGGATTCCTTTTGGTAGTCGATTTCTTCAAGGGTCGGTCTGCCTTCGATGGCCTTTCTGATGGCGTATCTCGCCGCCTTGTAGTTGTTGACCTTGACTCTGTGTCTGTTCGCGGCTGCGGGATGGACGAACACGTTGGCGATCAACACCACGTCGTCCAACATTTCCTTCGGCAAGAAGCCGTCCTCCACGCTAGCATCGATCGCCCACTTCAGGCCAGCCACAGCGTGGACGTACAGCAGTTCCTCCTGCTTCTTCGTCCTCGTCGTGATCGTTGGTACCAGCAAGGTCTTTGGCGCATCGTGCACGATGCGCATCTTCCCCGCACCCGCATCTGCCTTCAGTGCCCTCTCTATGGCCGTGTCGACAGGTCCTCCCCTCACTCCTATGAGCAGGTCGGTATGTGCGGTCTCGTGATATGGCGGTCCGGCGTAGCCTTCTCCCACCTTCAATGAGAAGTTCTC
>JAJRAG010000179.1 GCA_028682925.1 Methanomassiliicoccales archaeon | reverse complement strand
TCGTGGTGCCGCTGGAGGGCGGTGCCCCTTGCTCTGATCATGGGGAAAGGGTCAGGCCCTGACGGGAGCAGCCTAACCGTGGACTACCGACGCTCGAAGGGTCACGGGGCTGAGAAGGCGACCGGATAACCTTCATCGGACCGAGCGGCAACTCCTGCGGCCTAGCACTCCCCACTTACTCTTGCGGGTCAGTCAGACCCGGTATGTTGGTCTGCAACCGGAGATGGTATCCTTCTCGAAGTCGAATAGCACGGCCTCATGCTTCCCACTGGTTATGATGAATTCATGAGAATTCTGAATCTTGCCGACGATGGCACCGGTGACCCCTACATCCGCAAAAATCTCAATGATTCTCTTGGAATTCCCGGGTTTGCACGTCAGGACGAATCCACATCCTTGATAGGCCTTTAGCCACTGATCCAGGTCCTGTCCCTCGGGGCGAGGTATGTCATCGATATCAACGATCGCCCCCTTTCCACTAGTTTCAAGAAGCATGCCCAGGCTTCCCAATGATCCTGGGTTACTGATGTCCTTCCCCGAACTGACGAGATGCCGCGTCCCGATCTCGTTCATCGCGAGCATCTGCTTCCGGACAATCTCATTGCTCTTGTTCGTGGTTGTGTCCCAAGCATATGGCAGACCGTCCGGGTAGAATCCTTCGACATCGATTGCGAATATGACATCTTCGTCAGCACACGCCGTGTGGCTGTAGATAACCTCGTCCTTCTTTGCAGTCCCCAGAATAGCAACATCGATCGCGTGGTAGTCGCAGTCGGGATGTGTGTGTCCTCCGACGACGGGGACTCCGAATTTCCTGACAGCTGACTCTACCCCCCTCATCACCTGCGCGCATATCTTCTCGTCTTTCATGGAGATGACATCTACCATTGCCAGCGGTATCCCACCCATTGCTGAGATGTCGTTTATGTTCACAAGCACTGAGAAGTAGCCCGCATAGTATGGGTTCGCCTTCATCAATGGTTCCATAATCCCATCGGCGGCAAGGAGCAGGACAAAGTCTCCGAATTCGATCACAGCAGCATCATCGCCATAGGAGGCCAGGACATCGGCCTGACTGATCTTCGGGAAGAAACCTATGACATCGGAGATGAGTCGTTTTCTTGTGATCCCTGGGTACGCCCTTATGTCTGACACCAAGGCCTCAAGATCCATGTGGGTGAGTATAGACTCGATAGATAAATAGATTCTCGAATTCCCTGCGAATTCTCGACGACCAGGAAGTGGTCCGACAATCCCGGCTATCACAATAGTAGCTTTGTCTGGGTCGTTTCCCGCACGAGATGTCCTGCATTCAGCATCTCGATCATCATCGTCTCGAGCACTTGGGCAGATGCTTCCTGAAGTCCCTCGCCTTCGATGAGGTAGGCCTTGGAACTATCAGGGATCTTGAAACCAGCACGAACCAACACTCTTTTCGCATCCTGTCGCTCCTCTGAACTTGCCTGGCGACCTGGCGGCTGCCCTGTTATACCTGCCCTTTTCAGTTCGTCGTAGAAGACCGGCCGCCTCAACAATCTATACAGGAGGTAGAGAATCAACGCATCTGCTTTCTCCCCTTCCACCATTTCCCTGACCTTCTGTCCGACGAGCTCATATATGTCCAGTTCCAGAGATTTGATTGGAACGTATATCTTCGCCGGGGGGACCGCTCTTTCCTTGAGCACCCTTTGATCGGTGAGCGCTCTGAGATACCCCGTCAATATGAGCCGGTGAAGGACGTATCCTTTGGCCTCCAATTCGCGTGATAGGGCGCTTATCGACTTGCCCTCCTCACCAAGGATTTCGAATACGGCTCTCCTCAGGTCTTCCTCTGGACTGAACATCTGATTACAGATATGGTAACAGATATGGTAAATAAAAAGCCTTCTTATAACCGTTAAGTTTTAACAGATTGAGTTCAAAAATGCCTTTAAACTAAACCACAAATAACTACCCTACCTTGCAGTAGGGATGCGAGAACTATCCCAAAATCCCTTTTCAGAAGTGATGATATGAAAGCCATAGAGTATCTGCGCGAACCCGGTGAGGTCACCGACGACAAAGAGTCGACCGAGCTGTCGCTGTTCGTGAGAACGTCGGACGAAGAGATCAAAAAATGGGATCGAGAAAAGATATACGAGGCACTCGTCAGAGAGACGACAATTAGCGATGATGCTGCCTCGATAGTGGCCCGTGAGGTTGAAAAACTGATCTCAGAGCTTGAACTAGACGTAATCACCGCCCCGCTTATTAGAGAATTGACGAACGCCAAGCTCGTGGAGTATGGTCTTGCTAAGATACGAAAACAGCATACTCGTTTGGGCGTGCCTCTTTACGACGCTCGTCAGATCATTATGAACCCAAACAGAGAGAATGCCAATGTACCCCATGGACCAGAGGCGACGAATCTTACCCTGTCAGAACGCATCAAGAAAGAATTCGCCCTCCTTGAAGTATTCTCGCAGGATATGTCAGACGCCCATATGAGGGGCGACATCCATCTGCACGACCTCGGTATGATCGACAGGCCATACTGTAGCGGCCAGTCGATAGAATACGTGAAGAAGTTTGGACTGAATCTTCCGAACGCGATTTCGATAGCCAAACCAGCAAAGCACCCTGAGGTTCTGATCGAGCAGATCATCAAGTTCTCGGCAGCCCTCCAGGGGCACTTCGCAGGAGCTATCGGATGGGACGCCGTCAACATCTTCCTCGCCCCATATCTCACGAATGTCGACGACAGCCGAATGAAGCAGCTCGCCCAAATACTCATATTCGAGTTCGCTCAGCAGGCCGTTGCAAGGGGCGGGCAATCGATATTCAGTGATTTAAACCTGTATTGGGAGATTCCGAGCCACTTTGCAGAGGTTCCAGCCATCGGGCCGAAGGGGGAGTTCACTGGACAGACGTATGAGGACTATATAGATGAGAGCCAGAGGTTCCTGAACGCGCTCTTCGACGTTTACTTTGAGGGAGATGCGCTCGGCCGGCCGTTCTTCTTCCCCAAACCCAATGTTCACATGACCGAGAAATTCTTCTCGACTGATGGCCATGAGGAGTTCCTCACGAAGATCTCCAGTGTTGCGTCGGAGAAAGGCAACACATATTTCGTTTTCGATCGTGGGGATACAGCAAAGATCAGCGAGTGCTGCCGCCTATCTTTCAAACTTGACAAGAGTGACCTCGAGGATGCTAGAACGCCTTGGAAAATGAGATACTCGGCGATGCAGAACGTCACGATCAATCTTCCGAGAATCGCATACGAGTCGCACCAGGACGACACCAAACTCTTCGAGCTTCTGGCGGAGAGGATCGAGAGTGTCGCAAGAGCGCACGTCGAGAAGAAGGAATTCATCTCCAAGCTCCTGGCCATGGGGAAGCATGGTCCGCTTGCACTGCTCACGATGAACTTGGATGGCGAACCGTACTACAGGCTGCAGAAAGCTTCCTTCCTCGTCGGCATGGTCGGTCTGAATGAAATGGTGCAGTATCACACTGCAGAACAGATACATGAGTCCAAAGAGGCACTGAGGTTTGCACTGAAGGTAATGGCAACAATGAAGACAGAGGCAGAGAGAATTGGTATTCAATACGGGATAAAAATGCCGTTGGAGCAGACTCCGGCGGAGAGTACTGCATATCGCTTCGCAAGGCTCGACATGAAATACTATCCGCTGCAGGCACCGACAGTGATAAGAGGCAACAAGAGTAACGGCGAAGTATACTACACGAACTCAACCTACCTGAACGTCGGAGCTCCGATAAGTGCGATCGAGAGGGTTAAGATGGAGGGACTTTTCCATCCGCTGATCGAAGCCGGTTCGCTGACCCATATTTGGCTGGGAGAGCACAAGCCACCAGCTGAAAGCATATCTTCATTCGTCAAGAAAACATTCTACAACACTCAGAACGCCCAGATCGCTTTCAGTCCGGAATTCACATCCTGCCTTGCTTGCGGCAAGACAACAAGAGGCTTGCGGGATACCTGTCCATATTGTTCGTCTCCAGACGTCGAGGGAATCACAAGGGTGACCGGATTCTTCTCGAAAACTAGCGGCTGGAACAAAGGGAAGTTGGGCGAACTGAAGGACCGGGTGAGAAACAACGTCGTCTAGGCATATCCAGTCAACCACTCCTTTCGTTCAATCAGCGGGGATTGAGGTTTCGGGGCTTGCGCGACCATTGCTTTCTCCCATGCGTCTTGGATCTGTTTGATGGCGGGTGCTTCGCCTATCCTCGCATAGAAGGTTTCGGTGGTCACGCTCGATTTATGCCCTAGTGCTTTGCTTACCGGGGTCAATAGGTTGGGGTCTAGGTCTATGCACCGTTGGGCGAATGTGGCTCTGTAATCCTTGAGTTTGAACTGGACATTAGAGGCCTCTACGATTACCGCTTTTATGTGGCTGAACCCGGCTACGCTGTGGTACCGCACAGTCCCTCCACGGACACACGGTATCAATGGTCCGGCGTCAATCATCCCCTCCCTCTTCAGTTCCAGTTCGCGCGCTCCAAGGAATCTTAAGGTAGCCTCGCGTGCGTTAATTCTTTGGTTTCGGCGACCTTGCACGCTCGCCCGAGATAATTGCACCAGAGGTGCCAATCAAGCCAATTCCTACTATGCCGACCACCGTAGCAATCCCCGTGTGGCTTTCTCCCAAAATCGATTCTCCGGCAACCATAATGAAGGCCCCTACCAAACACACCGAAACTCCCAAGGTAAGAATAACGTATGCCCAACGCATTTATGGCACCCCTCCTTCTAGCCACAATCTAGTCACTTGTCGAGTCGATTCTATTCCATCGATTAATCTTATATCTTTCGATATTCGAACGATATGACTGATGAGAAGAGAAAGTAAGAGGTTTTGTCTATCTCTCATACCTTCGAACAGGTGCTTTGTACCGAGAACGGTACAAATCGACGTCATGCCAGTCAATTTCGCGGCTTAAGATCCCGCTCGGTCCGCCATTTCTGACACCTCGGACGGTTCTGACGGCAGATGGGGAGACGCGGACTCACTCCGAGAGCACGACTTTTTGTCTTCTGTACTCTTCTTCTGAGATCTCTCCCTTGGCAAATCGCATCTTAAGAATCTTCATCGGGTCGTCCGAAGGCGTCTCTTCCTTGGGCTTCTCCTTAGCTAG
>JAJRAG010000031.1 GCA_028682925.1 Methanomassiliicoccales archaeon | reverse complement strand
TTTCAACTCGCGATCAGGCGGTTTGAATCTCTTTAGCCTCGACTGCAACTCTCTATCCGAAATCAGGAGCTCGAGCTCTCGCCCAGGTATGTCGACTCTGATCTTGTCCCCGTTCTTCACAACAGCGATCGGTCCGCCATCGAAAGCCTCTGGACAGACATGCCCGATGCATGGACCCCTAGTCGCTCCGGAGAACCTTCCATCGGTGATGAGAGCGACCGAATCCATCAGTCCCATTCCGACGATAAGGCTCGTTGGGGCGAGCATCTCTGGCATGCCTGGTCCGCCTTTCGGACCCTCATATCTTATGACAACGACATCCCCAGCGACAATTCTCCCTTTGGAAATCGCGGAGATTGCGCGGTCCTCCGAATCGAATACCCGAGCTATGCCTGTGAACCTCATCATCCTGTCGCTGACGGCCGACTGCTTGACGACGGCTCCATCTGGTGCGAGGTTTCCTCGCAAGACCGCGATGCCGCCCTCCCTATGGAACGGTTTTGTGACATGTCTAATGATTTTGGCATCCATGATTCTTGTTTCGTCCGCGATCTGATAGATGCTCTTGCCGGACACGGTCATCTCGTCCGAAAGGTATTTCTTCAACCTCTTCAAGACCGCTGGAACTCCCCCCGCCCGATCAAAATCGCTCATGAAGTAGGGACCGCTCGGCCTGAGACTCGTTATGTGGGGAATCTTTTTTGAGACCTGGTCGAACGTGTTCAGATCGATCTGGAATCCAAATTCCGAAGCTATTGCGGGGATGTGGAGCGCCGTGTTCGTCGAGCCGCCTATAGCCATGTCCACCTTTACCGCGTTCACGAGCGAGTTCTCCGTGACGATCGAGCTTGGCTTGATATTCTCTTTGACGAGCGTCACTATCCTTCTCCCACTCTCCCCAGCTATCGACCTCTTCTTCTTGCTCACAGCGAGAGAGGAGCCGCAACCGATTAGACTAAGACCCATCGCTTCCGTCAGGCATGCCATCGTGTTCGCTGTAAAAAGTCCCGCGCATGACCCTTCCCCAGGACATGCATGTGATTCGACCTTTCTCACCATCCCCTCGTTTGCTTTCCCGGCTGCATACTCTCCTAGTACCTCGAAGATGCTCTGAGTATCCAGCTTCCTTCCCTCCAGTCTTCCTTCTTTCATCGGCCCCCCAGTAAGCATGATGGTCGGTATGTCCAATCTGCCCGCCGCCATTATCATTCCTGGTGTTATCTTATCACAATTCGTGACGCCCACCCAGCCATCGAAACAGTGGGCTTGCACCATGAGCTCCACGCAATCTGATATCGTTTCTCGAGAGGGGAGCGCGTATCTCATTCCAGGATGACCCATGGCGATCCCATCGCACACCCCGGGCACTCCGAATGTGAATGGGACGCCACCTGCCTCGATTATTCCGCGCTTGACCTCATCGACGAGTCTGTTGAGGTGGATGTGACCTGGAATGACCTCGTTCCAAGAGTTGGCGATGCCGATGAACGGTTTCGTCAGATCCTCGTCCGAGAGCCCGGTCGCTCTCAACAGACCCCTGCTCGGGGCCTTCTCCACCCCTGTCCTGACAGTGTCGCTCCTCATGGTGTGCCTCGCTTCGGGAAATGGGACGCTCAGTAGAATAATGTGTCGAAAAGGCGACACGGTCTTCTGGAAGTGAATGTGGGGATGGCTCGCCCTCACTCGATGAGCCTGATTCCTTCATTCTCCAATCTCGTTCTGAGCTTGCTGAGGAAGCCTGAGATTATCTCGTCCTTCAGACTGATCTCCCTGATCCAGAACTTCACTACGACCTCCACCTTCGTCTCCGAAATATCAGAGATCGTCACCCTCGGGTTCAGGGCGCTCATGTCATGCTTATGCTCGAACATGGCTCTTATGTTTGGTATCTCAATAATCTTGGCCACGGCAGAGCGTTCCTCTTCAGTCACGTTTGGCAAGATCAAGGGATCCTCGTCCGCTACATCGAGGACGATCTGCTTCAACCTCCCGAAATCAATCGGAGACATGACGGTGAGTCTTACACGGAGGGCTACGAATCCTGACTTCGTGTAGTTGATGACCTTTGTCGTTAGGATCATCGAGTTCGGAATGTACGAAATCCTGCCGTCTCCATCCCTTAACACAGTTGTGAGGAGCGTGATGTCTTTGACCCGTCCTACGCCCGTGTCGGGGGTGCCCCCGACCTCGACCCAGTCCTCGAGCCTTATCGGACGAGTGGTCGATATCAGTATGCCGGAGATGGCGTTTTGGATGACCTGCTGGGATGCGAAGGCAATGGCTAGACCAACAATACCCAACGATGCGAGCAAGGCCGAGACACTGACACGAAATATCTCATAGAAACCAATGTAAAGACCGATACCTAGAATGGCATATTGTATGATTCTCGCCAGACCTTTCGACCAGTTCTTTGATATCCTGTCGTCGAGATATCTCCTGATCAGAGCGTTAGCTGCCTTCGCCAGAAACACCGCGACGAGCAGTATCAAGACGACGACAAGGATCTGCTCGATCGTGACGCCGCTCAAGTCTATTACATCGGCCATTTGCCGATGGTTATGTTGAGTACGTAGAAAAGAGTTATGCTAGTTCAAGAACCGATGTGATCATGAGAAATATGAAGAGGGAAGGGGGAACATCAGGAGCGCAAAACGATCTCGATATTGACACCGTCTGGCACTTGGATACGCATAAGTTGCCTGAGTGCCCTCTCGTCAGCGTCGAGATCGATCAGCCGCTTGTGAATCCGCATCTCCCATCGATCCCAGGTTTCTGAGCCTTCTCCATCTGGGCTCTTTCTGCAGGGGACGATCAATCTTTTGGTCGGCAGCGGAATCGGTCCGCGGATGGCCACTCCCGTTCTCTGAGATATCGCCTTTATCTGGCTGCAGACGCTGTCGACCTTCTTTGGGTCGGTGCCGCTAAGTGAAATCCTTGCTCTCTGTGCCATAGAATCGTCCCTAAAGAATGGATAAGGGAAGGGGTTTACATCTCCTTCTTTTCAACATCGATGCACATACCAGCGGCGACAGTGGCGCCCATGTCGCGTATCGCGAACCTACCGAGCTGGGGGAAGTCCTTTGCCTTCTCTATCACCATTGGTCTTGTGGGCTCCACCTTCACTATCGCAGCGTCGCCGGCCTTAAGGAACTGAGGATTCTCTTCCTTCGTCGCCCCAGTTCTCGGGTCGAGCTTCTTTTGTAGTTCCACGAACCTGCACGCGACCTGAGCTGTGTGGCAGTGGAACACTGGAGTGTACCCGACAGTTATCACGGAGGGGTGATTCAGAACCATAATCTGGGCCGTGAAGGTCTTCGCGACCGTCGGCGGGCTGTCAATAGGTCCTGCGACATCGCCTCGCCTAATATCGTTCTTAGCGATGCCTCTAACGTTGAATCCGACGTTATCACCCGGCAGACCTTGTGTCAACGGTTCGTGGTGCATCTCGACGCTCTTCACTTCTCCGACCTTGTTGGAAGGCATGAAGATGACCTTCATCTCGGGCTTGAGCACGCCTGTCTCGATCCTGCCGACCGGGACGGTTCCTATTCCCGTGATCGTATAGACGTCCTGGATTGGCAATCTGAGCGGAAGCGCTGTGGCCTTCAGTGGCTCCTCCAATGCATTGAGTGAGTCCAGAAGCGTGGGGCCCTTGTACCAACCGAGATTCGATGAAGGTTTTGCCACGTTGTCGCCCACGTACGCGCTGACTGGTATGAATGGAATCTTGTCGGTCTTGTATCCCACGGTCTTGAGCAAGTTCGTGACTTGCTCTTTGACCTCATTGAATCGCTTCTGGTCGTATGGGGGCTTCGTCGCGTCCATCTTGTTGACTCCAATGACAAGCTGGTTCACACCAAGTGTCCTGGCTAGGAAGATGTGCTCCTTCGTCTGCTCCTGCGGTCCCTCAGCCGCGGAAACGACCAACACCGCGGCATCGGCCTGGCTCGTGCCGGTGATCATGTTCTTGACGAAGTCACGATGTCCCGGGGCGTCAATGACTGTAAAGTAGAACTTGTCGGTGTTGAACCTCTTGTGCGAGACGTCGATTGTCAGACCGCGCTCTCGCTCTTCCTTCAAACTGTCCATCACCCATGCGAACTCAAATGTAGCTTTGCCTTTCTCCTCAGCCAACTTGCGATATTTCTCGATGAGGTAGGGTTCGATGTGGCCAGTGTCGAGCAGCATTCTTCCGACGAGCGTTGACTTTCCATGATCGACGTGACCAATGAACACCAGATTCATGTGAGGTTTCTCTGCCATTTTCCAGCCTCCTTTGTATCTCCATCACTCTAAGCTTTCGCTTTTTTAACTCTCCATACTGTTCTAGATATATAACGCTTTTTCCATTTCAGCCTGAATAATATGCAGCGTCATAGGGCTCTGGCTTGAGGCCTTTCCGTGTACGAATTTCCGCGACGACCTTTGGCTGCAGCTCCACGGGAACCTGCACGAATCCCGCGTTCTCCGTCGACCAAAGAGCCCTGCCTTGAGTCGCGCTCCTCACGGCGCTAGCAAAACCGAACATCTCTGCTACTGGTGCCTTCGCGACGACCACTGCATTCTCCTCTTCCTGCTTTATGTCCTCGATGACCCCCCTTCTCGATTGCAGCTCTCTGACGGCGTCTCCCATGTAGTCCTGAGGGACATTGATGAATACTTTCTGGATAGGTTCAAGCAGGACCCTCTCGCCCAGGCACATAGCTCCGTAGACTGCAGATCGAGTCGCTGGGATTACCTGAGCGGGACCTCTGTGAATGCTGTCTTCGTGCAGCTTCGCGTCGACGAGCCTGATTTTCAGCCCCATGCACTTCTCCTGCGCCAACGGACCGAGCTTCATCGCTTCGTCGAATGCCTGTTTGCACAGCTCGATCGTCTCGTTAAGGTATTGGATACCTTTCGTGACGTCCAGCAGGACATTTGTGTCGTGAAAAATCACGACGCCCTTCGATTCGTCCTTGTTCATCCCGAGATCTTGGAGTTTCCTCGCCAAGGCTTTCGAATCCTTGATCTTGCCTTCGGTCTGTATCTCGCCACTGCGCATTGCCTGGAACACCGCAGGCTCGAGGGGTTCGACCTCGATGTAGAACTTGTTGTGCTTATTCGGGGACTTGCCTTCGAACGGTCCGCCCAGATGCTTGACGCATTCACGGTAGACAACTATCGGTTGCGAGGCCTTAATCTCGACCTTCTGCTCGTTGACGATCCTGTACTGTGTAATCTCGAGATGCAGCTCGCCCATTCCTGACAGCAGATGCTCGCCGGTCTCCTGGTTGATCTCGACCTGAATCGAAGGGTCCGCTTTGGCGATTGTTCTCAACACTTCGACCAACTTCGGAAGGTCCTTCATGTGCTTCGCTTCGATTGCGACTGTCACGACCGGCTCGCTATAGTGGACGATCTTCTCGAACGGCTCCATGTCGCTCAGCGAGGAGACCGTCGATCCGGCTATAGCGTCTTTGAGACCGCTCACAGCGACTATGTTGCCCGCCGCCATGTCTTCGACCGGAATCCTGTCCGCTCCTACCGATAGCGCAACTATCTGAACCCTGTTCGGGTTCGGCATCCCGCTAATATAGAGCTCGTCTCCCTTCTTTATCTTCCCGCTGAAGAGACGTCCTACGGCTACCTCACCAGCGTGCGGATCCATGATGATCTTCGTTACCATGAACGCCGTCGGCCCGTTCGGATCGCAACTAAGCATCGCCTTGCCGATCACCGACTCGTGGTCGCCTTTCCAGATTATCGGGATTCGGGTCTTCTGGGCGATCAGAGGGTTCGGCACATGATGGATGACAGTATCCAGAAGTACTTCGTGCAAAGGCGACTTCTTCGCAAGCGTCTTCTGGTCGTTGTTCTTGCAGTAGTTGTAGATGTCGTTGAATGTGATCTTTGTCTTCTTCATGAATGGGACCGATATCGCCCAATTGTTGAACGCTGAACCGAACGCGACGCTCCCTTCCTCGACCTTCAGCTGCCACTCCTTGTTCAGCGGTGCCGGAAGCTGGGTCGCGATTCTTTTGTTGATCTCGGTGATTATCGTCACGAACCGCTGCTGCATCTGCTC
>JAJRAG010000178.1 GCA_028682925.1 Methanomassiliicoccales archaeon | reverse complement strand
TCAACTTCGACGGGTTCATCAAATCGCTTGAATGCCGTCATGTCAGCGTTTGAGAACTCGATGTGTCTTGAAAGGTCCCAACATCCTCTGTCCGCGATTCCAACAACCTCAGTCCAACCATACGAAAGCAGTGCCTCCGCGTCCCAGCAGTCGGCAGCGTAGTGTGCCATCTCCGTTCTCAGATGCTGTCGGAATCTCATTCTCTCAGGGTCAATGCCGGCGGCCTTCAGGAATTCTTGTGTAAAGTACATGAAGTAGGCCAGAGTGGCATTTGCGATGACCTTCCTCTCGACCGCTTCGCCAACGGTCATTTCAATCTCCGATCCATCGTTCGGGACAAGCTTGATCGTCTCATTTCTCACGACATCGAACCTTGGCCAAGTCTTGTTCTCGGGATCCACGAAGAGCTCGGCCTCCATCATATTGAACTCCCTGAGCCTTATGACGCCTTGACGAGGGGATATCTCATTCCTATATCCTCTGCCAATCTGTATGGCGCCGAAAGGCAACCTCTCCCTCATGTATCGATACAAAGGGATGTAGTCCACGAAGATGTTCTGCGCAGTTTCAGGTCTCAGGTATCCCTTTCTTCCGAAACCAGGTCCCAAGGTAGTCTTGAACATGAGATTGAACTCTTCCACATTCGATAGTTCGCCACCGCATTGGGGGCATCTGGCACCCTTTTCCCTCAACAGGTTCTCAAGGTCCTTCATAGGGAGCGAACTTGGATTCTCATGGAGATCCTTGGCCAGATGATCGGCTCTGAACGACTCTTTGCATGACAAACAGGAAATGATTTTGTCTGAGAACGCATCAACATGACCCGAGGCCCTGAAGACGATTTCTGGGCCAATCGTATCGCCGTCGATTTCAACGAAACCCTCGCCAAGAGTGTAGGCACGCCTCCATAGATCAATGATATTATTCTTCATGATCACCCCCAGCGGACCATAGTCGTACATGCCAGCGACCCCGCCGTATATCTCATAGGCCGGCCAGATGAATCCTCTCCGCTTGCAGAGTGAAAGAACATCCGCTGCTTCCATTACACGTCCCCTATTAGCACAGATATGACATCGAAATCGTAGATCATCGCAAGCAGGCTGTCCTTGGAGTCCCTTACGGGAAGCTGCCCGAAATCGTTTTTCCTCATTATTCTTGCGGCTTCGGAAACGCTCGTCTTCTTGAAGACAGTCACGGGAGATCGAACCATTATGTCTCTCACTGGAAGGCCTGGCAACTCGATTTTTGAGACCTCGTACCATAGTTTCATAACGTTCCTGAGCCCCTCCCAAGTCCACTCGTCCTCATCCTGCCCGATGCCAAGATCGGCCATGGCAACTGAGCCATTGATGTATGATCTGTTGAATATGTCCCTATCCGTGAGTATACCAGAGAGTCTGCCAGTGTCGTCGAGAACTGGCAATGCACTAGCTTTTGTCACCTTGAAAGTGACCAATGCGACTGCAAGAGGAGCGTCCTGATAGATAGGGACGCAGGTCGATTTGATGACTCTCTCGACTGGTATATCGGTTGCGTTTTTCTCCACGACCGACAGCAGGTCCGCGGGCGTCACAATACCAACGAGCTTTTTCTCGCCGACCACGGGAAGGTGTCGAATCTGTTTCGTGCAGAATATCTGAGCAGCCTTTCTCACGTCGTCCCTAGGGGAAATGAATGGCGGATCTCTGTTCATGATTAATGCCAATTGGTCCTCGTCCGGCTTCTCGAATATGTCTTGCCGTGTTATCAGTCCCGCCAATGAACCGTCATTTCTCTTGACCACGGGGAGTCCGGTCAGGTTGTGTTTGACCATCATCTTGAGGACGTCGTTTCTGTTTCCTGGCACTTGAGCCACAATCGGATTCGCAGTCATCACTTCCTCTACCCTAGTCATGATGGTTCCTCCTTCACCGCTCTGACGACCAGTACGGGACAGTGGGCGTATCTGACCACACGCTCGGCTACACTGCCCAAGAGTATCTTGGAAACACCAGTCCGACCCAGCGTTCCCATGACTATCAAATCGTGGATCCTTGACGAATCAACTATTTTTCTCACTGGAGAACCCTCTTCCACGATAGCGTTTACCTTGACGCCGATCTTCTCACCCTCTTGTTTCACGGTCTCCACAGCTTCCTTGCCCTCCTTCTCCAGAAGGGAATACACGCTGACGATTGTGGAATCCATTGGAAAATTGATGAAAGAGGTCTGATCGACGACGTACAAGGCAGTGACCTCTGCCCCTAACAATCTCGCGAGTTCAAGACCTTCGCTTATCGCAGCCTTTGTGTACTCGCTACCGTCGGTCGGTATCAATATCTTCTTGAACAGACTCATTTGTTCACTCTCCAGACCTTCTTGCCTATGCAGACTAGTTTCGGATCGTCCGCTCGGGACCGTAACACCAGGTCCGTGACGGGATCGCCTTTCTTGCTACCGATCACCATGAAGTCGCATGGTGAGTCTGGTTCAATAGCTATTGTGACATTCCGATTTAAAATCTTTCTTCCATTCTTTGTGGCCATGTCAATTGCACAACGAATATCCTCCATGCCCTGGTATCTGAGCACCCTACCAGCATACTCCAGCTCCGTCAACATGTCAGGTTGGGAAATCATGGCATTGTCGGTCCCAAGGGCCACGATCGCGCCGGCCTCAATCATTCTTCTGATTGGGGGCATCTTGCCGAAGAACAAATTCGAACGCGGACACACGACAATTGGCACCCCTCCTTCGACACACATCGCCAAATCATCATCGGTGGCCATTGTCATATGTATGAGAAATGAAGGCTTCATGTCCAGGATCTGATCCATATCTTCTCTCACTCTCTCGCTCGCGTGTATGGCAAACATCTTTCCCTTCGATTTGACGTAAGCAGCGAGATCAGCAATTGCTCCAGCGTCCCAATCGATTGCGCTCGAGAGACCGATACCGTCGACCACCTTCAATAGGTCGTTCAGCTCCTTCTTTCTGAAATCAAGACCCGTCGGTCTGCCAAAGATGACTGGTATGCACCAGTTATCGTCTAACGAGAGCAGCTGTCGCGTGCCTTGAATACCGCCTTCCCTAAAATCAATGAACTTCGAAGTGCCACGTCCGAGCATGTATTTCGAGAGGGTCGTCATTGAATCAACAATGGCTTTCGACGGAGTGGTCGCGAGAACTCTGTGTTTCAGACCTTTCGGTGGAGCTACAGTCTCTTCCAGGCTGAGGGTGAGATCCAGTGGCACGACATTATCCGCGAGATGCGTGTGGGAGTTCACGAGAGTGGGAAGTATTAGACCTTCTGCCAGAGAGGAACTGACGCGACCCTTTCCTACCTCTCTCACCATGCCCTCCTCGAAGCCGACATATCCCTCGATGAAACCCAGGTCAGTCAGAACAGACCCCGAGACGTACTGCATCAGCGATGAAATGGAGGGCAGGATATTTCAATCTGCGGCATGTCACTAGCCAAAACGTTTCAAAAGCATTTTGTAGAGCGGAAATCGGTCCTATAAACCCTCTGGCTCGCCACAGCGCTCCGCCCGTCTTCTTCCTTGCCCGTTCCCACCAAACCTGCGCCTGATGGCGCAGGCTCTTCCCCTTTTTTCGAGTGGAGTCAAGAATAGGAGTGGGTCCAAGGAGATTTGCACTCCCGAGGAGAACTGGATTGAACTACGAAATGCCCTTTCCCCCCAAATCCTCTTACGGAGACCTGAGAGATGAGTCTTATAGACCCATTTCTAGCCGTCCAAAGGATTTTATATCTCATTCTTAGTAAGGGGGCGGAGAGGTATCAATATGGTAGCCAAGGTGAATGTTGACGAATGTGTCGGATGCGGTGCATGCGCAGATGTCTGTCCTCAGGAAGCAATTCAGGTAGATGATGTCGCGGTCGTCAACGAACCGGAATGTGTAGATTGCGCTGCTTGCGCCGACGAGTGTCCGAACAATGCCATTACAGTTGTGAAGAAGTAGAGTGATCCGGTAGAACGTGAAGTGAATTCTGAGTATGGAACAATCATTGGCATTTGAGGGTCCTATTGTTCCAGATTGATTTCAAGACACATCTGAAATAATGGTTTTTGGATCTCAGGATCAGCATCGTTGGGCGAATTATTAATATCGAACTATGATATTTCCGACTGGATGGACGAAAACAGCGTCTTGACATTGTTAATCGTCGCCCTTTCGTCATTCGCTCCAGCGCTCATCTTCCTCAATTGGCTGAGATCTGGGGGAAAGGGGGGAAGAGAACCCTGGTATCATCTTTCTGTGACCTTTCTCTTTGGAGCAGTCTTCGCGGTCGTGATCGCCATCTCTTTGGAAATGCTCGCGATGACGCTACTTTCCCTTCCGATTGTGAGGGAATATGATATCTTCTCGAAGAACCCCTCCACGATTACTTTCCTTATGGTTATCATAGTCGCACCATTCGTCGAAGAATTCGCAAAGCTCTTCGGACTGATGAAGTCCTCTGCGTTCATGAATCAACCTAGGAGCGGTCTCGTCCTTGGCGCCGCCGTAGGTCTGGGTTTTGCAGCGACAGAGAACATGCTGTACGAAGGTTCGGCTCTCATGCAGGGAGGGGTGTTGCTTTTCTTGACCACAGCCCTTATCAGAAGCTTCTCCTCAACCCTGATGCACGGTAGTGCGACCTCCGTAAGTGGTTATGGATATGCAAGGAAGAGGTTTGAGGGTGGGTCATGGGTCCCCTACTACCTCTTGGCCGTTCTGATGCATGCGACATTCAACCTGTTCGCATCATTCGGCGGACTCTTCGAGTCACAACTCGGTCCATTTGCGAACATTATAGGTCTTGCCTTCGCATTCGTCTTGGTCGTGTTCTCAGTGAGAGTGGTAAGGACTAGGATAATTTCGTAGGTGAGATACCTAATAGTCCCTTGCTACGCCCAGTATGGTTTGATGATGAACTTGTACGCACTATTGGCGGCCGTGGCGGCCTCCCCACATGCGGTCACAATCTGCCTGTACTTCCCTTCGTACGTCACAATATCTCCACAGGCGAAGACTCCTCGCCGAGAGGTTCGCATGTCCGAACCCACCTGGATCTGATCGTTCTCGACCTCCAGCCCCCACTTTTCAAGGTATTCCACTTCGGGAGTGAATCCGATATTGATCACGACCACATCGACGTCGATTCTCTTTCTTACTGGTGGATTTCCAGCTTTTATTGCCACATGGTCGACTTTATCATCGCCGCCTATCTCCTCGATTTCAGCGTTCATTATTGTCTGAATATTCGATGCAATGACTCGGTCCACAATACTCTCGTCCGCTCTGAACTTATCGCGTCGATGAACGACAAAAGTGTCAGCAACGTCCTTGGCAATCAAGGCCATCTCGAGAGCGCTATTTCCCCCTCCCACAAAAAGGACACGTTTGTTGACCAGTCGATCTTTATCTGGTAGCTTGTAGCAGACCCCTCTGTCAGCGAATTCGTCTTCTCCTGGGACACCCAGTTTCTTTGGCTTGAACAGACCGATTCCAATTGCCACGACAACCGCCTTGGCCTCATACTCTCCTTTGTCCGTTTCTACAACTAGGTGCTCTTCCTTAGTAGCGATTTCTCGGACCCTTTCGTTCTCATGAATTTCGCAACCCGTCCTCTGGGCGTGGGTCTTGAACCTCTGAGCCAGTTTCGCGGCCTGCGTCATCGTACAACCCGGATAATTCTCGACCCCCTTATCTGGATAGAGGGTCACGAGCTGTCCGCCCACCATGCCAGCTTCAATGATCAGTGCGCTCAGTTTCCGAGATCTTGCGAACACCCCTGCTGTGAGTCCGGCTGGCCCAGCACCAATGATGATCAAATCGTGAACCATTGCTTCTCCCACACATCCCTCGATAAATAAGGATTTCTTATAAGGTATGTTCCGAATACTTGTCAGCAAATCGATGCATGGCAGAAGCGTCTGAGGGATCTGATACAATGATACGAAGAATCATGGGAGTGGATTTCGAGGTCGTCAAGGGCGATATTACCGATATGGACACAGAAGCTATCGTGAACGCTGCAAATAACGAGCTCTGGATGGGATCCGGTGTTGCGGGAGCTATCAAGAGGAGGGGTGGTTCTTCGATTGAGTCCGAAGCGGTGTCCAAAGGTCCGATTCCGATCGGAGAAGCGGTAGTGACTGGTGCGGGACGACTCAAAGCAAGATACGTGATTCATGCGGCTGGTATGGGGGTGGATCTGAGAACTGATGCCGCTAAGATAGCCTCCTCGACGAGGGCAAGCATTCGCAAAGCCGACGAAGTCGGAGCGCGAAGTATCTCATTCCCTGCAATCGGTACAGGGGTTGGAGCTTATCCAATTGAAAAAGCGGCGTCGGTGATGATCAGAGCAGCCATTGAACAGGTCGCGGAAGGAACGGCAGTGCGTTTGATTAGGTTCACGCTCTTCGATGACGAGGCCAAGAGGGAATTCGATATGGCTCTGGAGAAGGTTGTGATGTGATCATGAGCTTTAGGGCCTTCATCTCAATTGACATCGACGCCAACCCCCGGATCGTGGAATTCTTTGAGAGACTTAAGAGGCTTGGACCTTCGTTCAAGGTCGTGGATCCGGACCTAATCCATTTGACGCTGAAGTTTCTGGGCGAGACTGATGAGGGCCTTGTCCCCAAGATAAGATGTGCAATGGAGAGATCAGTTGCCGGCATAGGTCCAATGTTGTTGAAGCTCAAGAAGGCAGGAGCTTTCCCCAGAGACCATAACATGAGGGTAATCTGGATCGGCATTGAGGGCGGCGAAGGAATCGGCCTTATTGCAGGGAATCTCGATGACGAGCTATCCGATCTTGGTTTCAAGAAAGAGAATCGATCCTTTGTACCTCATATCACGATCACAAGGGTTAGGGAAGGAGCTTCCGTTGGAGAAGCAAGGGAGCTATTGAGAATGTATGATGATGTCTTCTTTGGAGAACAGCTTGTTGACACAATACGACTCAAGAAGAGTATTCTTGGTCCAAAGGGGCCAACATACTCGACGGTCGAGGAATTGAAACTAAGGCCTCCTTAGCCCACAATGACCGATGGAGAGTGTCGGCATCTGAGTC
>JAJRAG010000177.1 GCA_028682925.1 Methanomassiliicoccales archaeon | reverse complement strand
TGCAGGCATTTTTCTCCACATGATGGGCAATCCAAAAAAAGAGCGTTGGGCACTGTCATAACCATCCTCCAAGTCCAATTCACCACGCACGATGTTATACTTATCGGTCTATCTTGAACGGAGCTCCGTGGCCAGGGATCACGACGTCAGCGAATGCAACTATCTCATTCATGCTGGCAAGAGCCAAGTCCGGATCATAGTTGAGCCTGGGCGGCACCCATTTCAAGTAGTTCTCATGAGTCGGAAGAGCGTCGCCCGCGATAACGTATCGAACTGGGGATTCGACGAATACGCTCGAGCTTCCAGGCGTGTGACCTGGTGTGTGGATCAGTCTCACCCCGCGACCGAGTTCATGGTCTCCCCCAACTGTTCTGTACTTCTTGCTCGGTCCTTCTGAGACGTGAGCAATGAGCGTGGCATTCGGGAAGAGATCATTATTCGCAATATGATCATGATGCAGATGCGTATTGACAACGATGTCTACCTCATCGCAGCCGATTCCAAGGTGATCGAGGGCCGCCAATATCTTCCCTCGATACTCTCGAGTGCTCGTGTCGACGATGATATTCAAGGACTCGAGTCGGATCAGTGAGACGCTCGAGTGCGCCTCGATCAGTACGTCCTCTACCTTTCTTATCCGTCCATTGCAGAGGATTTCCACGACTATCTCAGTCATTTGACCAGCACTTCATTGCCGCAGGAACAGATGAGCTTGTTCCCTTTGATAACCATCTCGGACCCACACTTCGGGCACCTCGCTCTCTCAGCAAAATACTCGAGCCAGGCCTTTCGAACGTCCTCTTCCTTCGCATTCTTGATCATACGAATCGCGTTCTTCATCTCGGGTGTCGTCGCTAGAGGTTCAAGGGAGCCGACGTCAAAGCTCACTCTTTCCACAGCCGGCTTCTTCATGGAGATTATTTGAGCGAGGACCATTCCAGCTAAGAAACCGCCTATGTGGGCGGAATAGGCCACGGGTCCTGAGTCCAGAAACACCATTACCACTTGGATCGCGAACCAGCTTCCGACGGACATCCACACTGGTACTCGAGGAAGGAACAAGGGGCCGAGAAACATGGGGGTCTCGTCCCTCGGATAGAGGAGAATCATCGCACCCATCACACCGGATATAGCCCCGGACGCCCCGATGATGAGGACCCCCGTACCCCAGTCGACAAGGGACTGCAGAACTCCGCCAGCGAGGCCAGCAATAACGAATATCAAGGTGAATCGACCCTTTCCGATCCTGGACTCGAGCTGCACGCCGATGAGGAACAAGAAGAGCATGTTGACGATCACATGGGCTATTGTGGAGTGGACGAACATATGGGTAAAAAGGGTGTAGATGTTGTCACCCGACGCGAGGTACACAGGTCTCAACCCCAGGTCGAGCTGTATCGGAGAACTTGCGTAAGACCCAAACCCACTGAAAGAAACGATGGTAAGGAAGTAGATGACCAGGTTTCCCATGATCAGGAGGTATGTCATGGTGAAGCGTCTGATCGCTCCAAGGGCGAATATGAAGACGATGATCATGATCGAGACTATCGAGAAGGTGTCCATGTGCCCACTTTGACCGGACTGTGTAACCGGTTCGAATATTAAGTCTGTTTCGGACCAACCCTATGCCGTGGCTGATTGCCGAGACAAAGCGAGAATTGATAAGTCGGACAGTCTTTCGAAAGGCGGGAACCGAATTGAGATACGACCCCGCTCTGAAGATCAACGAGTGCAAAGACGTCTATCCTCCGGGCGAGGACACGATGCTTCTGCTCGAATCGATAGATGTCGCCAAGGGAGAGGAGATACTGGAGATCGGTTGTGGGTCCGGGATGATTTGCATCCATTGCGCGGCTGTCGGGGCCGAGGTCACCGCGGTGGACGTCAACGAGAACGCGGTGCGGTGCACGTTGCAGAACGCAGAAAGGAATGGGGTCCGTGTCAATGTTGTTCTATCGGACCTCTTCTCGAGCATTTTCCGCAAGTACAACCAGATAGTCTTCAACCCGCCATATCTTCCGGGGCACGAGACCGACCCTCTCGCGCTGTCCTGGTCAGGGGGAAAGGGAGGGGTTGAGGTCCTTGATAGGTTTCTGAGGGACAGCCCCAAGTTTCTGGAACATGGAGGAAAGATAACGGTCGTTGTATCCTCGAGAATGGACGAAGAACCACTGCGACGTTCCCTGTCAATGTTCAGAGTTCAAGAGATCGCGGACAAGCGCCTGTTTTTCGAGAGGATCAGAGTCTTGTCGCTTCAGGTCGGTTGAGATTCCAAGATCTTCTTTATCTCTTTCTTGAGGAGGTCGCTGGCCGTCTTCCCGTCAATCTTACCTTTCAGTTCCTCCATCACCAAGCCCATCAACGGGCCTGCCGAGTCCATTCCCTTCTCCCTTACGAACGACGCCCTCTCCTTGACGATTCGGGAGATCATCGCGCCAGCTTCCTTCGACCCAACGGTCCTTATCCCCAGCTCCTCGACCGCCTCTCCCACCTTCTTGCCTTTTGCCACAAGGCGCAAGATGTCCGTCAAGGCCTCTTTCGCGAACGCTCCCTGGGATAGTGATCGGAACATATCCATGATCGAGGATTCGTCGATCTCGTATGGGTCCACACCTTCTCTCTCAAGTTCGGGATACGTGTTAAGAAATGTCTTGGCTGCGACCGCTCCCAGTCCGAAGGACCTCGCCACATCCTCAAAGATGTCGTCGAACCCTTCCTTTACGATCTGGCCCGCCTGCTGCCTATTGATGTTGAACTCGTTCATTAGTCGTTCTATCCGCTGGTCAGGGAGCTCTGGTAGATTCTGAAGGATGGTCCCCAAACTATCCTGAGTTATGGTGATCGGTCGGACGTCAGTCTCGGGATACATCCTGTTCGCTCCCGGCAGCGGTCTGCTGTATGAGGTACTGCCGTCGGGCAGCGGGTCCCGGGTCTCCTCTGGCACCCCGATCAGCGCCTGATTCGCCCTTTCTACGACGGTCCTCAGGGCCAGATCCGCCTTTGACATTGCGTCGGCGCAGAGCACGAAGGCATCCCCGTGACCTATGTCCATCGACTTCTTCATGGCATCGACTGTCTCCTGCTCGATACCATATCCGGGCAACTCGTCCGTATGAAATATTCCGGCCACTCCTTTCGTCCTGGCATACTGCGCCAGCTCAGAGCCCAGCCTCAGAACGCCATCCTCGCTCTTGAGCACGCCAGCGAATCCCCTCAACGGACATGCCAGAACTCTTCCTCCCTTGGACAGCGCGGACTGAACGACCTTCGACTTCGACTTCGTGAAGTTCTCGGTCATATCGAAGATACTTGGCTCGACCTTCGAGACGCCCCTTTTCGAGAGCTCGTTCTTGACACTCAATAGCATCCGCTGCCTCTCGATTTCTCTATTGACATATGCAGGCAACATGCGAAGAACCTGCACGCCCTTGACTTCCACCCTAGCTCCATCGGGGATCGAGATGTTCAGATCCTCCCTTATCGTCCCCAGACCTCTCCTGACCTTCTTCGTAGCCCTCATCATAGAACCGAGGCGCAGCGCCACCTCCTTGACCTCTTCAGGCGAACGCAGGTCCGGCCCTGTCGCTACCTCGACGAGGGGGATCCCCAAGCGATCCAGTTTATAGGTGACCTCGCCCCCCTTCGCCTCGACCTTCCTCGCAGCGTCCTCCTCCAGGCAGATAGTCGGTATCGATATCCTCTTCCCATCTATGTCGACATGACCGTCTAGTGCTATGAGCGCGGTCCTCTGGAACCCGGTCGTATTGGAACCGTCTATGACGATCTTTCTCATGAAATGGATCTCATCGACCGGTTTGGCATGAAGAAGGCAGGCAATGGACATGGCCACTTCGATCGCGTCGGCGTTCGCGTCGTGCGGCGGTTCCTCATCCGCCTCCACCAGACAGGAGACGCCCTTCGGAGCCCGGTACCTGAACCTCATGTTCTTATCCGCTTCGGCCAATGCTGCCCTGTCCACCTCCCCAAGCTCGCTCTGGGTCGGTCTCAGACGGCGAAGAAGAACCGACCCTTCCTCATCGACAAGCTCGGAATCACATGAGCAGAACAACTTCTTTGATTCTATCTGTTGATGGAGCTCAAGGCCGGCGATCATCTCCTCAACCATCGAGCTCCCTCCTTTCGGAAAGCTCTCCCCGGAGATCTTTCTGCATCATCTCGCTGAGCTCCTTCTCAGATCCTGCCTGGGCGAGCGACCACATCAGCTTGATGTACGCGGTCTCGGGCAGCATGTCGCCCCCAGGAATGACTCCAGCGGACTGCAAGTCCCTTCCAGTGTCGTAGACGTTGAGATTAACATGTCCGCTGAGACACTGCGAAGTCATGACCACGGCGACGCCGGATTCCACAGCCTTTTTTACGGATCTCACCATGTCGTCCGATACGTGCCCGAGGCCTGAGCCCGCAATGACAACTCCCCTGTGATTGAGCATCACTTCCTTGAACAGATCCGCCCTCATGCCGGGATAGAAATGAACGAGAGCGACGTTGTCTTCCATCTCGATCCTGAGTCTGGGTTTCTTACCAGATTTCTTCTCGTATTGGTCGAGATATTCGATCCCGCCCTCGAAATGAATCCTCGCAACTGGTTGTGCGTTGATGCTTTTGAACGCGTCCCTCCTGCTCGTATGCATCTTTCTCGCCCTCGTCCCCCTGTGGACCAGGGCCGTCAGGTCGGACGGACTTTCGTGCATGAGTAGGAACGTCTCGGCGGCGTCGGACTCGACGACGAATCGGGTCGCGGCGAGCAGGTTCGTATAAGCGTCCGAGGAAGGCCTGTCCGAGGATCTCTGGGCACCGACGACGACCACTGGTCTCGGAAGATCTTCCAGCATGAATGAGAGCGCCGCAGAAGTGTAGCCCATCGTATCCGTTCCGTGCGGGACTATGCACCCCTCCACGCCCTCCTCGATCCTCTCATAAACTCTGCAGGCAAGTCTCTGCCAGTGTTCGACCCTCATGTTCTCGCTGAAAATCGAGAATAAAGCCTCTGCTTTGACGTTACATGGGTCAGCAATTTCAGGAACCGCTAGCACTAGGTCGCTCGCAGACATCGCTGGATGGACCGCGCCGGTACGGTAATCGACGTAGCTGGCAATTGTCCCGCCGGTCCCAATGACGGCGACGTCCTTCTTCACGACATGATCGATCTTCGGAGCTACTGACCTCTTCTCCCTCTTTGCGGCCTTTCTCACTACGTCGACTTCGGTGCATTCTCTCAACTCGATGCCGACGTTGTACCCGCTCTTCAATTTGACAACCAAGATATCAGGCCCGCTGAAATCGTGGTGTGGCATCAGAACTCCGAGGTATTCCCTGTCGGTGGATCTCACCCGCAGAAGGTCCCCCTCTTCGGCACCTATCCTCTTGAGCAAAGCGAGCACGCTTGAAGAGTAGCTCATCAAAGGCCACCATCGAGAAATATCATTCTCCGCTTAACTCTTTTTGCCTGGACAATTGACGACAATCTTGAAAACCCGATCTGATGCTCGCTCGCACGGAACGGCAACAGTGGCGAAGCGTGCGCTGTCGCCGCAATGAATAAAAAAGAATAGGAAAGGGAAAAGGTTTGGGTTTTGGTTCTATAGTCTGCCTCTGACCACCAGCAACAGCATCGCCATCAGTACGATACCAATCAACACTATGGCAATGATCGGCGCCATCTCTATCGGCTTGACCTTATCGACTGGTACCTGCACTGTCACTTCGGTCGGTCCCTCAACGGTGACGCTCTTCAGGACTGATCCCTGGTCGAAGGATGCGTTCACGAGGTATGGATTCACCGCAGAACTCCTTCCAGCGCTTGTCTGGACATATCCAACGACGTAGGTCACGAATTTTCCGTCATCGCCGGTCGCGCCCTCAGCGACTGATTCCTTGGCAGCGTTCCAGACAACGATCCATACTCCACCGAC
>JAJRAG010000176.1 GCA_028682925.1 Methanomassiliicoccales archaeon | reverse complement strand
GCTATCGGAACCAACGTCATCGGGAGATTCTTAGCCACATACTCATACATCCGTATGAACTCAGGGAGTGTATGGCCTTTCAGCAGTTCATCCACATCGGGCACGTGGATGTTGTCCACTTGCCCGGGTTCCGTTATGATCGGACCTGTCGAGATCGGGGGCAGCGTGTCTTTGTACTGCAGAGTCAGTCCGAGCTCCCTTGTCCACGGCAACGAGTAGAACCAGTGCGTAA
The DNA here is from genome assembly GCA_028682925.1 of Methanomassiliicoccales archaeon. Taxonomy (GTDB): domain Archaea; phylum Thermoplasmatota; class Thermoplasmata; order Methanomassiliicoccales; family JACIVX01; genus JAJRAG01. The sequence continues at coordinate 15,807 of JAJRAG010000176.1, read as the reverse complement.
CTGGCAACAGGTCGTACAGGTGGGAGATATACCCGACGCAGTGGATGCCTAGCTCAGGCTTCTCATAGAAGTCTCGAATCGTGAATCCGCACGCTACCGCAGCGTGCGACAAAATTATCGGATCCACGTCGATCCTGTCATGCGGTACATCGATAAACGGGGTTGCGAATCGCTTAGTAGCATTTGCATGCCACTTTGTATCCATTGCTGGAAATAGCTCTTCATAGCCCATTTTGTATCCCCAATTGTTAAGTATCTTCTGGAATATTTAAGGGTTCTCTTTCCGACTTTGCAACATTGTTTCACGAGTGATTGTTAAGATGCGTTAATAGGTAACAATGTTTCTGAATATTGACCAATGGTGAGATGATTGTTCAATAATCTCTTTGATTCTCCATGCAGTCTCCGACAAGTCCTGCAGATAGTTCTCCAAAGTCTTCGAACCCAGATACGTATTTTCACTACGAAAATGAGCTGAAAGCAGCAGCCTCATCAGTGTCGGGCGTAGCTCACATCCGTCTCTGAAGGTGTCTCTGGAATGAAATACGTTGAGAATTCCCTCTCACCGGCGATTTCCCTGGCCCCTGATTCCGTTATTCCTTCAGTAATCCCTGAGAAAATGACCCGCTGATCCATGACCGCTATCCATTCTCTTGGATATTTCTGCACGAGATCCAAGAAGTTTTCTTTCACCCATTTGTCGTTGCTGATATCCGTCTCACTCTCATTTCGATCCTCTGAAGCCATCATCTCGACACCTATAGGTGATTCGGATTGATGTATTTGTCCACTCTTGAGACATAGCGGTGAATCCTGTCCACCTCTTCCTATTGGCCCTGGATTTGGGAATCTGGAAATCACATAGCCGCATGTCCTCAATATGCCGTGCCATCACCTATGGTGGGCACATCGATGACATGCATGCCAATGAAGCAGAGTGTGCGGGGGGAGGGACATTGACATCGAATCTACCGGTTTTTAAAGCTGTTCCCGTTACTAGACGTCTGGCTTTCCGATACGAATTTGCTACCAGTAGGAAGACGTCTCCAACTTTGGAATGATAGTTTTCGCCGCTATCTGACTGTTCGACAATCCCCGATCTTGCACGGATAGGATTCTGGAGATTACGACAGAATAATGGGGAGGGATTCATCACAGGTCAAACGTGCCTTGAAACCTATGAAATGAAATTGAAATCGATCATCGGTGTGTGTCCGTTACGTCTTCGTATGGACGCCCTAAAAGGTGCCACCACGAAGTCGGGATATCCGACAGAAGACATAACCCTCCGCGAACTGAGAAATGCATTTCCAGAAATCACTGTGCGAGGAATAATCAGCAAGGAGAAGACAGTTGGGAGATTCTAGACCAGTCCTTGCCAGTACGAGTCAACTTGTCTCTGAATGCATATTCTGAAACCTTGCAAGATTGCCGGTAAAATAATAGCCAGATGCCTGGAAAGACAAGTTGGCTGACCCGAGACCGAGGATCGATCAAACCAGACAGTAGAAGCCGAGATTCGATTCTTGCGACTTGTGACACGACGAGCTCGCAGCTCGCTTTTCCTTTTTTTTCTTAGCCCCCATCTGCCGTCAGAACCGTCGGAACACGCAATCAAGTAACTGCGTGCAGCTTCACAAAGATCGGATCCGGTCCTATCTCTCCAGAATTGATAGCCTAGACGCAATCTTTTTTACTTCAATCCTCTTTGACTCGTTGTGGTGTAATGCTGACCAATAGCCTGGATTGCAGGTCAATGACAGAAGAGAAGCATATTGTCTCCGCCTCCTACACCAATGGTGTCGGCCTGGAGAAGGTTACGAAGCCCGAACCCTCAACTGTCACTATCTTAATGGCTGGCATCGGCGGATTGCTTGCCTTCTTCGGCCTCTCCTTCGGATTAGTAGCTGCAGTCGCTGAGCCAGGCTTCCTGATAGTCTGTCTGATTACCTGCGTTATCGCCGTTTCGCTCTTCATGATGGCCTATGCGGCGAGGAAAAAGCAGATAGGAAATTGGGAAAGGGCGGAGGAAATGGCGTTGGCCTCGGCAAGATGCAATTATTGCGGCTCGCAGAACCCCAAAGGTGCCAAGAAATGCGAGTCATGCGGTGCTCCGCTATGAAGGTCATACTTCGTCATGAGCATACACGCGGACTCTTACCATCTCAGTCGATCATACTGCTTGGACACCAAGGATGCAGTGAGGTTCTCGCTGCGAAAGATGAGATGAAACCTTTCTTTCCTTTCCATTCCTTCTGCCTCTCCCCATCTGCCGTCAGAACAGTTGAAAGTGTTGGGAGAATAGGAAGTGCCAAAATCCGCGAGTCCGAAATGATTAATACGGCAAGTCCACTACTAGTTTAAGACCGAGCGACTGCAAGTCGAGGAAGATGGGGGGGAATAGTGCGACGAAGATACTGCTCATTGGTGGGTCTATAGGCTTGGGTCATGTCGGAAGGGAACTTCAGATCGCCAAGGAGCTTAGGAAGCTCGATTCGAGTGCAGAGATAATTTGGTGTGCGGAAGAACCCGCAACCGAGTACTTGAGGTCCGCTGGCGAGTCGGTTCGATGGTCAATCGATGAATCGATGATTGGCACAGGTTTTGTGGATAAATACAGTTCGGATGATTATTCTTTGAGTCTTCCTAACATGTTCTTGAGGTGGAGCAAGACATTTCCCGAGAGGGTTGCCCTTTACCAGAAGATAGTAAACGAAGAGGGAGTGGACACGATCGTCGGCGACGAATCAATGGATCTCATGCTCGCTTTGGTCAAACATCCGGAGTACAAGCGGTTCAAGTTCGTGTATCTCACGGACTTCTTCGGTGCCTACCAGATCAGAATGAAGCTTATGGAGATACTCGCTGTTCGTATTTTCAACCGAGACTGGAGCAGATTCATGCAGAATCCTGACCTCTACGATAGATTCATCTTCATTGGGGAGAGGGAAGATATCAAGAACAGATCGATGGGACTCTTCCTCCCGAACCGGAAGGACCTGGCGAACAAGTATGTCGATTTTATCGGGCAGATCCTTCCTTTCCGTCCCGAGGACTATATGGACAAAGAGGCAATGAAGCGTATGCTTGGATATGACTCGCGCCCGTTAATCATATGCACAGGAGGTGGATCTTCCGCATGCAAGCCCCTGCTCGACCTCTGCGCAAGGACATATCCAGTTCTCAGAAAGGACATGTCTGATGTTCAAATGAGAATTGTTACTGGTCCGAGGATCCCCCCTGAGACCATTAGCTCTGGCAATGGATTGAGTGTAGTTGGGTTCGTACCCAGACTCTATGAACACTTCGCAGCTGCGGATCTGGTGATTACATCCGCAGGGGGCGCATCTACTCTTGAGCTCACCGCGCTTCAGAGGCCGTTTTTGTATTTCCCTCTCAAGTATCATTTCGAACAGAATTTTGAAGTCGTTCCTAGATGCGAAAGGTACTCGGCTGGAGTGAAGATGGTATTCTCGGAAACCACCACCGAGTCATTGACCAAGGCCATAATAGAGAACATCGGAATCAAAGTGAATTATCCAAATGTCCCACTTGATGGGGGCAGGAAGACAGCGGAGATTATACGACACGTTACGGGAATCCGCTAGAGAAGCACGATTAGGACGACCACACTCATATGCCATCTAGTAGGTAGAGGAGTCACAATTTGGAGGAACTATCATATTCGTATTGGATCAGAGTACAGCAATTGCTTGCTGCTGGCGGCTTCTTTCTGACCTTGCGGAGTAGCTCAACCCAGGAGCAAATCTGACACAATCGTCATCATAATGTGCTCGAACGACACTTGGCTCATTGAGTGGACATGGAGCAGGCAGACCTTCCTAACAGCTGCGAAGACGAGATGAGGGAAACCGGTATCCAGCTGTTGATGGATTGGTTCGTTTCCACCGTTCAGGCGCTGATCGATGCGTCCGGATCAAGTATCGCCCTCGAACGTATGAAACAGTACGGGAGACATCATGGAATTGCAGGGGGTCTCATATTCCGCAAGAATATGGGCGTCACAGGCAGCGACGCGATCGCCATAGCGACCGCGATGCAGACGGCCAACATGGCTTTTGGCGTCGGTATCGAGAACTTCAAGGCTTCATCGGAGCTTGCGGTAGCAAATGTGACATCATGCTTGTATGAGGGCTGTCCTATGGAGGCTTGCGAAGCGCTGTGCCACACGGCAGGAAAAGGTTGGTGTGAGGGATTCAGTTCCGAATTCGACTTTGATGTACCCTATGCCCTTCCAAGGGGGGATTCGCATTGCCTCTGGGTGATAAGAAGGAAATCGAGAATCTATACCCCAAGAGACCTTGGAGTTGAGAATCTCGCCCCGATTCCTAAACCGTCCATTTCCAAAGAGGACTGCCAGTTTTGGACTGCTGCGGTCTTGGGTGAAAGATGGGTAATATCGACAAAGGCTTTTGTCGATTTCTCCGGTTCAACAACAGCCCTCAGCATGCTGAAACCCTACTTCAGACAAAGCGGTCTGTCTTTTGGAATCAACTACTCGAAGCGACTGAACATCGATGGATACGACGCTCGAGCAATAAGCAGAATTCTGGATTGGATGAATTCCTGCATGGGTCAGACTGGAAGTACAATATGGTCAAGCGTGGATGAGGTAGAAAAAGTGATGACTTACTGTCCGTTCTCAGGCTCACCCTCAGAGATCTGCAGTGAATTGGAAGCGTTCACGAATGGAATTTGCGAGGCAATCAACCCAGAATACGAACTGACACACACCAAAGCGATGTGCAGAGGGGACGAGACTTGCAGACGAGTTGTCAGAAAGAAGCGTACATGAGGGATTGTTCTCAAAATATGTCGGCAACTTACCGTTCTGGCGATGAGTGTGCCTGAGCTCTTCGCCGGGCAGCAATCACATGAGAACGCCGAGACTCTCTGCAATACTTATGAAAGCCTCACGGGAGCACCTATGGAACGCCTCGCAGTACTTGATGTGTTTCTCGGTGAATATTGACCGATATGAATTCAAGCCTTTGATTTTCTCCGCATAGTCCACAACATCAATTTGAGACTTGTGCTGTCTCATTGCCCTAGTCTTTAGGTCCATGACCTCTGTTATGTCAACGAGAGTATTCGGGATGATTGGGGCCATAACCTCGTAGAAGTAGCACTCGATGTCATTGCTGTAATCTCTCAGGACACGAGCAGCTAGTCTGCTCGTCGTCACATGATCGGGGTGGAAATCCTCGAAAGGAGGAAGGAAAACTGCCTTCGGTTCGTAGTCCCTGAAGATCGATTCCAGTGTTTTCACCGTTTTGCCGTCGCATCTCAGCCCCAGGTCGGGATTGTCGAGGAACACTGTGTCGGTGCATCCCAAAACTCTCAGTCCATTCACTGCTTCTTTCTTCCTGATATCGATCAACTTATCCATAGGGATCGAGTTACTTCCGTAGCGGCCGTCTGTCATGTAAACGACCTTGAAATGCATCCCCTTCTTGCCGAATTTACAGACCGTCCCGCCACATCCGAAGACATCATCATCCGGATGAGGCGATAGAACCAATGCGTTAAAATCAGGTGAAAAATCGTGTGGTATCACCCTTGGAAACTGAAACATCCCTTTTTCCGCAGAATATGTCTTCGTGTATTCCGCGGCTTCAGTTGCTGACATTTGCATGGACGATTCGCGTTTCATCCAATCTCCCCGTATGGAGTTTGCATCCTAGTACTTGGTGTATTGGAGAAGAATATCGATATTAATCGTTTTCCCTATTTAGGGAAAAAGTATCCTGTTTGTGATAGGACCTCTCGAATATCTTACGCGTGGACAACATAACAATCTTGAAGGTTCAAACGTTCCCGGAAAATCCTAGGTTAAGCTTCATTATGCCGAACCGACTAGCATATTACGTCAATTAGCATTCTCAATCGATATTTGGCAGAAATAACTTGGGGGGGATTGGTCTGAAGAAGGTGCTATTCGTCAGCGGTTCAATTGGCTTGGGACATGTGACCAGAGACATGGCCATTGTTAGGGAGCTCCGAAAGCTTAGGCCAGATATAGAATTGCATTGGATGGCAGGTGAACAGGCCACAATGATGCTAAGAAATGCGGGTGAGAATGTCTTGCCCGAGTCGGACGGATTCAGTGACGAGGTCGGTATTGCTGATTCCATGGCCACGGGATACAAATTGAACCTTGCGCAATATACAGCAAAAGCAAGCAAGGATTGGCAAGCGTCAAAGGTCAAATTCCTAGAATTTGTGAAACATAAGAACTACGATCTGGTCGTAGGGGATGAGGCGTGGGCCGTGTGGTTCGCATACTTTGAAAATCCATCTGCAAAGAAGCAGCCTTTTGTAATGGTCTACGATTTCGAAAAGTGCGTCACTGTGACAAAAAGCCCTAGGGACAGAATGATCAATTGGATGTTGAACCGTGGATGGGACAATGGATTGAAGATGGCTAGGAAAGGACAGTTCCCCATGGAATGGGAGAGTGTTTTCATTGGAGAGCCTGAGGACATTCCAGACGAGAAATTGGGTCTTTTCCTTGGGAACGCTAGAGAGGCTGCGAAGGATTGGAAGTTCGTTGGCTATGCGCTTCGTTTCGATCCTAAGGATTATTCCGATGTCAGGGCACAGAAGAGGAAGCTCGGCTATGGCGACGAGAAGCTGGTCATTTGCTCCAAGGGAGGGACGGGCATAGGCCAGGACCTTTTGGATCTGTGCTGCAGATCCTATCCTCTGATCAAGGCCAAAATCCCAGACGTTAGGATGGTGATCGTAGCCGGTCCATCAATCAAACCAGAGGATGTCACGGTCCCGGAAGGGGTGGATGTGCTCGGGTTCGTTCCCAATCTCTATGAGTATTTTGCAGCCTGCGACCTTGCCATCGTTCAAGCTGGTGGCACGACGACGGTCGAATTGACTGCCCTTAAGCGTCCTTTCATCTACTTCCCGCTGGAAGAGCACTGGGAGCAATTGGGAGTGGTGGTACCGAGGCTGCGCAGGCATCGTGCCGGGATCGAGATGCGCTACTATCAGACCACGCCTGAAAAGCTAGCGGATGCAGTTGTACGGAACATCGGCAAGAAGATCGATTATGCTGACATACCGGTGGATGGAGCTCGAAAAGCGGCAGAGATCATGGCTCGATATTTGCCGGAAAAATGAAGTTCAACGATATTGTTGGATGTAAGGTAGAAGTTGGCTCCTGCAAGTCGACCAAGGTCCATGCCCAGATGGATGTCTAAAAGGTAGATATCAGGCTAAGAACTCGACGGAAGGGTGGCTCACCTGAGCAAGCATTAAGAGTTCAACCGGGCAATATGAGCCAAAGGAGTTGCAAGGCTTTCTTCAACTCTTCGGGAGAACTGGGCATGGAGGAGAATCATCCCATCGTCATGTCTAAGGACGAAATGACTGACCTAGCTTTCCAACTCCTCTCAGAGTTCACCTTAAACGCGCTTCAAGCTCTGATCGATACTGCAGGATCGGACAAAGCGATAGAACTGAATCGACCCTATTTCTCACACCACGGGAAAGCTGGAGCCCTAAGCATTACGAAGAGATTGGGTGTGACGGGACATGACATGTCCGCGATGAGGCAGAGTGGTCGATTCATCAGTTTGGTCATGAGAAGAGAGATGCATTCCATCGGGGTGCCTACAGAGGAATTCTCGCAAACCAAAGTAATCTCTTGTCCCTTCCAGAATGGCCTGCCTGAATACTGCTTTCTTTTCGACCAAATAACTTCAAACGGTTTCTATGAGGAAATCAACCCAGAATACGAGATAATATGCGAACAGATGATGACACGGGGAGACCCTTTTTGCATATTTGCGACTAGGAGAAAACCAGGTACACGCAAAGCTCCGGACAGCAACAATCAGGTCGTATCTCTCCCGCCACTTCCAGAAATCTCGAAGGAAGAAAGAGATTATTGGGCGATTCAGATTCTTGGCGAGGAGTGGGTTCTATGCACGAGAGCTTTGATGGACGATGAGAATTCGGATCGGGCTCTGAATCTTTTGAAGATAAGGATGAAGTTGCAGGGCATATCCACTGGCCTTCGCTTTTCTAAGAAATTGGAAATAGGCGGAAATGACGCGTTGGCGATCGCCTCATTGGTCGATTTCTGCAATTCGCTTTTTCAGCAGGAAGGGAAGGTCACGCATTCAAGCCCAGATAGAATTGAGAAGGAGATGTCCCAATGTCCGTTCCAGTATGCCCCCAGAGAGATATGTATTCAGTTTGAGGCCTTTACGAACGGGATATGTGAAGCGGTCAATCCAGATTACGAAGTAGTACACACAAAAGCGATGTGCAAAGGCGACTCGAGCTGCGTTCGGATCATAAGGAAGAAAGGGACAGAAGAGCCAGTTGAAAAAGAAGCTCCCGAGACTCGAAAGGAACCTCTGGAGGGATTTGTGGATGATCCGCTCAAGGTGCTAAAGATGCGTTTGGCTAGGGGAGAACTAACTGAAGAAGAATATGTAAGACAAAGGAAATTGCTCTTGGAGTGAATAGATGCCCCGACATCGCAGAGAGTGGAACGGAAAGACAGCGGAGATAGCAGGGGACCTCCTATGGGAGCTCCTCGCATTGCGACCTAATCAATTCGCTACGAATTTGACCAATTCTTTTTCGACGAGGCAAGGCTAATGAACAAGGTTGCGGTCGCTGAAATCCCAGAAGATGAAATGAAGGATATCGGTGTGCAACTCGTGGGGAGTTGGTTCGTTGCCACGATGCAGGCTTTCGTTGATGCGGCCGGATCTGAAGAAGTCTTGAATTCGCTTCGACCCTACATGAGATTCCATGGAAATGTCGGTGGATTAAACATGAGGAATGAGCTAGGCTTAACTGGGAGTGACGCGACGACAATAGCATTAGCGATGCAGTATGGGAACATGTGCGCAAGAAGATTGAATGTGAAGTCTTTCAAGGCCTCCAGTGAAAGAGCAATGGGGGACATTCTCTCATGCGCATTCGAGAATGCCCCTCAAGAGGTCTGTGAGGCGACGTGCTATCTTGCCGGGAAAGGCTTTTGCGAGGGTATTAGCGCTGAGCATGATTTCGACTTGCCTTACGCACTCGGAAGGGGTGACCCATTCTGCCGATACGTTATTCGAAAGAAATCGGATAGCTACAGCCCAGAATTTGAGAACGACAAGAACATGCGAACGCTCCCAATACCAACAATCCCTCAAGAGAGGATCGACTTCTGGGGAACTGCTGCCACAGGTGAATGGTGGACCCTGACGACAAATGCCTTTGTGGATTTTGCCGGGCTGGAAAGGGCCATGGAGATCATAGGGCCCTACATGAAGCAGAATGGCATTTCATTTGGACTCAAATATGCCAGAGAATTGAATGTCAAAGCGAGAGACGCAACAGCAATCGACTCAATCTTGACCTTCATGAACTCCTGTCTCGGGCAGAATGGAAATGTCAGCCAGGTTAGCGATGAGCGAGTTGAAAAAGAGATTTATGAATGTCCGTTCTCTGGGGCGCCAGCGGAGCTCTGTAGACAGCTTGAAGCTTTCACGAACGGCATGTGCGAAGCGATTAACCCTGATTACGAACTCATACACGTAAGAGCGATGTGCCGAGGAGATTCCAGTTGCATTAGACTCATAAGGAAGAAAGGGACAGAGGAACCAGTGAAGAAAGAAGTCCCTGAGCCTAGGAAGGAGTCTTCGAGATTTCCTGACAATGACCTGGTGAGGGTGTTGAAGATGCGACTGGCGAAAGGAGAGATAACTGAGGCCGAGTACGACAGATTGAGGGAGAAGTTGTCAGGGTAGGAATCGTCTCTCCCCCATCTGCCGTCAGGACTTTCAGAAGTGTCAGAGGAACCTGGTTCGATCCAAGTAGTTCTCCCAAATGCTCCAGGAGGCCATCACCAAGTACGAGAACAAAGCCCTAACCATTGTCCGAGTTATCGAGGTTTTGATCAAGATAGCTCAGGAGGTCAAGAAGGCCAGGACGAGGGGCGAGAAGCTGGACCTCAGTGATGTGACGAGTTCGCCTTCTATGATGCATTGGAGAGACCCTCTATCGCCCTTAATTCCATTATCGAGCTTTCTTCAGGCTCCCCGCGAACCGACCTTTGTGGACGAGCCATGTTTCCTTCTAGGATAGAGATAATAATAGCCCGCTCCAACGACTAGCGCGCCAATTCCGAGCAGCCAAGCATCGGTTGTGAGAAAGATCAGTAGACCAGCGCATGAGACGAGGCCGAGGATGGGCAGGACCTTGCCCCGCGTTGGCCTAGCAATCCTCATAGCGGCCAGGTTCGCAATAGAGTAATAGACCAGGGACCCGAAATTGGAGATGGCAACCGCCTTCAGGATGTCGGTGGTCAGCGCGAAGACGGTCATCAGCATACCAAAGACCAGTATGGCGATGTAGGGGGTCTGCCTCTTAGGATGCAATTTGGAGAGAACGGCCGGGAGGTCATGATTCCGGCCCATGGCGAAGGTGATACGGGATAGGCCCAGTAAGGTAGTCAAGAGCACGCTCAAGGTGGCCGCCAGCGCTCCGATAGTCACCAGGTTCGCCATGACATTGCCCTCCAAGGCCGCAGCATCGGCCAATGGCGAGTTCGAGGTGCTTAGCGAGGAAGAACCTATCGTTCCAATGGCCACGACGGCAACAAGCATATAAATGACCCCGGAAACGGCGAGGGCCAAGATGATAGCCTTCGGCACGGTGCGCGTCGGGTCGCGGACCTCCTCGCTGATCATCGCCACCCTGCCGAATCCGGAGAAAGCGAAGAAGATCACCGCCGCGCCTTCCATCACTCCCATGGCCCCACTCGGGACGAAAGGTGAGAAGAATGCACCGTTGATCAAGGACAAGCCGAACACCACGAAGAGGAGGAGGACGACGAGCTTGAACACGACCAGGATGTTGTTCGCGGTGGCCGATTCCCTGCTTCCCATGTAATTGATACCAGTGATGGCCAGACAGGCGAGCGCCGCCATCAAATTGACCGGCAATGGTATGTAGACAGCCAGGTAACCGGCGAAGCCCAATGCTACGGCCGAACCGGTGACGATGTTGGATAGAAGCCACATCCAGCCCGAGATGAAGCCTCCGAAGGGAGAGACGAGCTCGTGGGCGTACTCGTAGCCTCCCCCCTCGCGGGGAATGAACCTTGCCAAATGAACGAAGCTGATGGCCGTCAAGGCCGAGACGACGCCAGCGATCAATAGGGATAGGAGCATGGCTGGCCCGGCGAGGCTTGTCGCCACCCCGATGACCACGAAGATGCCAGCACCGATGATGGCACCCAGTCCGATGGCGAAGGCGTCGAACAGCCCGAGAGACCGCTTGAGCTCCATTGGGTGATAGACGTGAACCCTCGCCCTATTAATATGACAGGTCGTGGCTCCGTGCCCCGTTAGTGGATCATGAAGCTCGTCTGAGCCTCAGTCTCCCAATCCTCAGATTGTCATCAACGGCCTGCTAACTTAAGGCTTTTCTTTGTGTCAAGAAGAGATGGAGAAACACATGGACATCCAGAGTCCTGGCCTCTTACCTTTTCCTTACTCTCGTTTATCTCGATCTGCCGTCAGGACTGTCAGAAGTGTTAGGAGTGGGCTCAGCCTAGACCGAGCATCGATCTAGCCAGATGGGCAAAACTAGAATTCAATTCCTGCGTGATAGAGTAGGATTATCTCGTGAAACCCTTTTCCCTTTTTTTCTTTATTATGTAATCCCTGTCTGCCGTCAGAACCTCCCGAATCGTCGGATCGCGCACTAAGCGAGAGAGGAATCATAGAACCATCTCAAATCAGGAATTCTTGACTGTCTGACCTCTTTTGGTGGCGTCATGGAACTACCAGGACCGGCACGACAGAATGCTGGACTAATCTGACCGACACGCTTCCCATGAACAGGCTCTTTGTCGCTCCCAATCCTTTCCTGCTCACGACGACCATATCATAGCCATTTTTGGCCATTTCGGCGAGCTTCAAGGCTGGATTCCCAACGTCAATCATCGTATCGATTTCCACCCCCTCCTCGGCTATCTCATTCTTCGCAGTCTGCAAAATGTTCCACATTAGCTCCTCTTTTGCCTTAAGCAAGGACTCCCTTTCCACCGTCACCGCATAGTCCTCTGGATTTTCAATCATCGCCAGAGTGAGTGTGGCGTTCAGCATTCTTGCGACCTTCACCGCCAGTCTAGCCGCGCGAATCGCATCTTCCGAGCCGTCAATTCCAACCAAGATTCTCTCTTTCCCTGTCATGATATCACCAAACTACAGGTTGATTTTTCACGAGCATTCCAACGCTTGTCAATGACCGCAGAGCTCCTTGTAACATAACATGCTATGTCCGATTCAAGGATCTTTTCTTCCATCTCATCGAGGCAACCACACACGGCAGAGTTGGTTTGGATTCTCGTATTTTCTCTTCTCATTTTCAGAGTCATCTCTTCTCCCGCATTCAATTCATCCTGGGGATCCAGACTTCCCTTCCCCTATCGTGGGTACGCTATTGCCGACCTTCGCAGATATAATCATGCTGCAATCGCTCACACAATCGGCTTTGAATAGTCTACGGAACAAGACCTTTTATATACTTTATCTTCACCCTGCTGGTTGATCTATTGAAACGTCGCAGTAACTCTTCCTGTGCCAAAGCTGATATTGTGCACGGTATCTCCATTTCCATGGCAACCAATCTATTACCTTCCTTGACAGCTGGCAATAGGTTGGACCACACTTATGTGTTTTGACAAGGATATAGATAGCAAACGATAATCATGCTTCGGAATCTTTGTGTTGATTCTTGCAACTGGACCTTTGATGAATTTATCTACTTTATCGAACGATGAATGGTTGTAAGGATTCTGTGTCGGAATGCAGCTGATGTAGGAATGATGGCATCTGGACATTCAGAAGTACATGGGAGTCTTCCCAACAAGGTAATGTTCACTTCGCCAGCGCTCTCCGGAACATCATCGTCGTAGCGGTGAGTGTGATCGCTCCGACCACAAGTATCGCCAGGAACGCCTGCCCGATCAGAGTCCAGTCGTAGCCCTGGATGATCAGGCCGCGCACGGCGTCGGCGACGTAGGACACCGGGTTGTACATCGAGAACGTCTGCACCCACGGCGCCAGGAGCTGCTTAGGCATGACAGCCGTGGAGAGGAACAGCATCGGGAACACGAACATGATCGAGATGACCAGCGTCGACTCAGAGTTCCTGGTGGTGAGCGCTACGAACGTTGAGATGCCGGACCAGGCGATGCCGAAGAACATGGCCATGATCAGAATTAGAGCTATGCCCGGGAGACCAGTCGCCACCTGGACGCCGAGGACATAGCCTAGAGCGATGATGATCGACACCTGCATCACGATGCGGAAGCCGTCGCTGAACACCTTGCCCAACAGGATCGAGGAGCGCCTGACCGGCGTGGCCCTCATCTTGTCGAGATAACCCGACTCGACGTCGTCGACCATGCCCAGCCCGCTCTGCAAAGCGGACGTGAGGACCGTCTGAACGATCACCGCAGCGCTGAAGAAAGTGAGGTACGAACTGGTGCCGGTGATCTGCTGGAAACCGGGGATGTTAGCGACGGCTTGGAACGCCTGCGTGAAGAGAAGGAACCATATCAGCGGCTGGATCATGGAGAAGGTGAGGTTGGTAGGCCTGCGCACGAGCTTGCGCACCCAGCGACCGAAGATGGCGGCGATCTCCATGGGGAAGTCCAATTTCGTCTTCATTCTCAGCGCCTCCTGCGGAAACCGGCCTTAGGCGGGACCTTCTGAAGATCGGTCCGCATCTGCCTTCCGGTGAACTTGATGAACACGTCGTCGAGGGACGGTTTCGCTAGTACGAGGTTGTCGATCTCGACGTGCGCGCTGTCGAGGGAGCGGACGATGAGCGGCACGAGGTTGCTGCCGTCGGCACCGTAGATCACGATGCCCTCGGTGCAGTCGATGCCGCCATTGGTGCAGTCCTGCACCTCCTTGACGCCGGGGAGCTGTGATACCGTGTTTAACGCCTTGCTGATGATGTTCGGGTCTTCCCCTCCCTTGACGACGAGGCGGATCATGTCGGCGCCGATCTGCCCTTTCAGCTTGCCCGGTTCTCCCTCGGCCACAATCTTTCCGTTGTCGATTATGCAGAGGCGGTGCGCAAGCTGGTCCGCCTCCTCCATGTACTGGGTGGTGAGGAAGATGGTTGTGCCATTCTTGTTGAGGGCCCGGATGTGATCCCAGATGGCCCGGCGACTTTGCGGGTCGAGGCCGGTGGTCGGCTCGTCCAGGAAGAGGATCTCTGGGTCGGAAACTAGCGCTGTGGCCAGGTCGAGGCGGCGCTTCATACCGCCCGAGTACGTGCCGGCGAGCCGGTCTGCGACGTCGGCGAGGCCGACTGTCCTGAGGAGGTCGTTCGCTTTTTGACGGGCCTTGTCCTTGGGGATATGGTAGAAGCGGCACTGAAGGTAGATGTTCTCCCTGCCGGTGAGGTCGATGTCGACACCGACCCCTTGCGAGGCGTAGCCGATGATGTTGCGGATTTCGCGCGCGTCCTTCTCGACGTCGAAGCCCTTGATCTTGACGTCGCCGGAGGTCTTCTTCAGGAGCGTGGTGAGCACCTTGATGGCGGTGCTCTTGCCGGCGCCGTTCGGTCCGAGGAATCCGAAGACTTCGCCTTGTGTGACGGTGAAGGATATGTCGTCGACGGCTCTGATGTCGGGGTCGTAGAGCTTGATGAGATTGGAGACGATGATGATGTCGGCCATAAGATCGATCGACCTTGAGTTGAATCGATTTGAGCCGTCTGTATATGAAGGCTCTGTTGCTAAACTAATCGTTCCAAAGGAAACCATTCCTAGCCAGTAAGAGAAGGTTGAACGTTGAGATATTCGCCTGTGCCTCATTTCTTCAATCGATCTTCTTTCGACATTTCAATCGGTACCCGAATAGACGCTGGATCGTGCTGAAACGGCGTTCAGCAAAATCGGCGCTCTTCTTGGACATATTTATGAGATGTCGCTCGAAGAATGGTCGAAAAAACGAAGTTCGGGTCAAGCTCGCTCTCTTTAATCTAATTCAGCTGGCCATGAGAAATGAGTTCTGGTCAAGCTACTTTTGCAACAGGGCCATAACATGAAATACCTTCACAATAGGCAGAACAAATAAATAGTCCGACCTCGAACGTACTAAAGTCAAAGTTGCCGCATAGGGAAAGAGAGATTAGGTGACGATTGTCGAAAATAGTATCGACGTAGAGTGCAAAATGCACTCCGTTGTGCGGAGAACGATGGAGGATAGGTGATAAAATGAGTAAGGAAGAAGTAATAAAACTGCTGAATCATGGACTCGATCTGGAGCACGCTGCATACGTTCAGTATCTAAGCCACGCAGAGGTTGTCGAAGGCGAGATCGCAGAACCAATAATTGAGAGACTGAAGGAGATCGCTGGGGACGAAAAGAACCATCAAGATAAGTTCAGAACTCTCATCGGAGCGCTCGGCGGCGTGCCGAGCATGGGCATCGCCCCCACCCACCCAGCCAAGAGCATAAAGGAAATTCTTGAGCAGAACCTTAAGGATGAGAAGGACGCGGTAGACACCTACAGGGGGATCATGCAAAAGCTGAAAACTGAGAAGATCCGATACTACGATTACTTGCTCGAGCACGAGGTCAGGCACATCCTGATGGAAGAACAGGAACACATAACGGAATTGGAACTCCTCTTGGCCATCCAAGGAAGCAGCTACTGACTCTGTTCATTGCCATCTCGAACCGCGAAAGTGATTGGATAGGGTGAAAAGGCTTAATCAATATCTTGCAGACAGGG
>JAJRAG010000175.1 GCA_028682925.1 Methanomassiliicoccales archaeon | reverse complement strand
TCTACAAAACGGTCTTCGGCCGCATCGTCAGGGAGAGCAAGGCCAGATATCTGCTTCAGGGCACTAACTATACCGATGTCGAAGAGACAGTAGCGGGCATAAAGAGGCAGCACAACATCCTAGAGCAGCTTGGAATCGATACGAGAAAGGAGTTCGGATACAATGTCATCGAACCAATAATCCAGCTGCGTAAGACGGGTGTCAGGAGAATCGGCAAGTTCCTCGGATTGCCAAAGGATCTCTACGATCGCCAGCCTTTTCCCGGTCCCGCGCTTGCGGCGCGCGTCATTGGAGAGGTTACACCGGAGAAAATCGACATTGTCAAGAAAGCTACTTGCATAGTCGATTCCGAGCTCAAAGGCACGAAGGCTTTCCAATGGCTGGCAATCTTGCACGATGATAGGGTCACAGGACTCAAAGGAGGTCGACGCGACTTCGGACAACAAATCGAGGTTCGATGTTGGGATAGCACGGATGCAGTTACTGGAAAACCGACGAAGCTGCCCTTTGAGACCCTCGTCCGACTTGCCGAAAGAATCACATCCGAGGTCCCTGGTGTGGTGAGCGTGACCTACAACATCACCAAGAAGCCACCTTCCACCATTGAAGCGATATGAACGGAATGTAGATCATACTGATGGCTTCCATACTCCTTCACCGAAGGAAGAAGGAGAGGTCATTCAAGTCAAATGCTCACAGATCTCGAACGAGAAGGAGAATCCAGCAAATGGACAACGATGATATCCCTCAGAGTACTCAGACGAATATCCGGAGTATGATCGTACGCCGCAATGATTTCGACATCTCAGAACAGGGAAGTCCAGATTGCCACAAGAAACAAGCTCAGACCGAGATCTCAATTACCATAACCTCCGACTTCAGATGTGCGAGAATATTGGATCAAATAGTCGACTCTCAAGAAGCCTGAAAGTAGTAAGATCGCCTCTCACCAGGAGGATGCCAATTCCGAGGTCGTTGAAGTCCTTTATTCTCCTCAAGAGATGAGGTTGCCTACTGGACGGCATGGCGACATAGACCTTCTCCGCAATGAATCTGTAGATTGACGCTTGGAAAATGGCGGTCTTCAAGTCACTCAGTTTCAGTTCAATGGCAACTTCGATCTTGCGATCGCGAACGCCCAGTACATCGGGGATCCTCCAACATATGGGAAACTCGTTGACCGGTTCCAGGCCTTGGAACCGAACCCATTCATTGATAGGACCCCTAAGCTCCTCTTCCAGAGAGAAGTGCTTCATTCATGGAGCTCCCAAGACTTCATTTCCGCGGCATCCGCATCATGAACGAGCGGACATACAAGAGATATCTTGTCTGGAGAGATCGTTGAAAGTGAACTATTGATAGTCTCTCGAACGCAGAGCCGCACGCCTACCATTCAATCATGAGAATCGTCTTGGATCGATGGTGATCTCTCAGTCTACATAGCATTTCGCCAGACTCTGAGCCATTCGAAGTTCGCAACTGACCTCTCGATGGCGCCTCAAATTACTCTACTTCGGCCAGTAATCCTGGAAATGCTAGTGGGAATGAGTTACTAGCCAATGGTGTCGAATCGATCGACAGACTTGTGAATGTAGCATGCTGGACGACATCTGTTACCTTTTGAGATAATTATCAAGAACGCATTATTGTTCGAAAAAGAATATATAATCCATTTGTCACTGATAACAATCATGGCAAAGCAATTCGCAAAATCCTTCGTCGTCGTCGGAGAAATAGGTGTCCTCTTTGATGCTGCGGAGAAATTCCTCGTGGCGAAAGGTTTCACGATAACAAGCAGCCAGAAGCCTGGTGCAATAACGGCCACACGAGGCACCAAGGTTGGCTCCTACATCTCAACAAGAATGGAAGATCAGTCGACCTCCTTGAAAATCGACTTCCTACAGCAGGGAGACGAGATACACGTTGCAAGCAACTACAGCATATACGTCGTAGGATTGATGAGTTCCAGCGATAGGATGTTCCTTGAAAGCGAGGTTGAACAGCTGAAGACGAGCCTCCTATCAGTTGCGCAAGTCGAGACGAAGATGGAGATCCCGCCTGCTGAACCAGTAGAAGCTCCCAAACCGCAACCCGAACCAACGCACCAAGCGGTTCACTACACTGTCGAGATCGAGAGACTTGCGAAACTCCGTGACAAAGGCATAATCACCGATAAGGAGTTCAACGCGAAGAAGAAGCAGCTTCTTGGACTTTGAGGCGGAGATTGATCGACCAGAGCATATGCAGCAGGGTCAACTAGACCCGTCTGTTGGAGACCAGTCAACCCGATGAAGACCATAACACACTCGGATTGTCGGGCATTTCAATGAATTCAAAGATACCAATGCACATGGTAAGAAGATTCTGACCGTTGGAGTGTCCAGATCGTTCTCGTTCGTCATGCCCTCAAGATACACGCAGGACACTCTGCCCAAAGCTTCTGACGGAAGAGTCAGGACAATCGAACTCTAACTAAGAAGAATAGCGGTACTGAGCTTCAAAGGCAGAACCAAGGAGGATAGTGTGAGGAGGCATGAGGTCGAACCATATAGTATCCTCGATGGGGTGGGCGTCAAGATCAAAGGTGAATCTTCTCTCATGACGTATAGCGATCCGTTTCCATCCGAATTCATTGGGAACAACGAAATCGCTGTTGGGGTGGAGACATGAAGAGTCGTTGCCGAATCCGCCTGTTGGTCGATGGCATAATGCTTTTATAGAATAGGCTCAGGTCATCCCATCACGTGTGATTATGGAGGATATTGACGACATCAAGTTCGGGAAGCTAAGAAGATTCAACGCGATCAT
>JAJRAG010000174.1 GCA_028682925.1 Methanomassiliicoccales archaeon | reverse complement strand
TATCCAGCTCCTAGGGTGAGATGTATATGACGTTATCTCCTCGTACGATGGTGACCTCGAGCTTTCTTATGACCTCATTCTTGATCAGTTCTTCCGCGTTCTTGAGAACAAGGTTCATGTGCGGATCGTAGCCGTCGAGAACGCCACGATATTCCCTATTCGCTTTGAGCTCGACGATGACCTGACTGTTGATGGCTTGATTAAGAACCGTGAGTGGTTTCTGCATGCTCAGTCACCGTTCGCCCGATAAATCCCTGACTATATATTCTTTTGGATTTACTGGAGCGTCCAATGCTCACACAAACGCGCCCAATGTTGGTGCGTCCAGTTGGTCCATGTCAAAGAAGATTATGCCCTCCATAATGCCCTTGCGATTCGACCTTCCGCCATGAATCGTGTTCAACAGCGATACCCTCCAGAGAAGGTCCAATACAGTGGTCGCGAAAGCTCCGAAATAGACGTTGGAGACCTGGTCCTCGTACCCATAGTCATCGACCAGGAAGAACGCATAGCCAATCATGCTGTCCCGGCTGTTCAGTATTCGGAGATAGTCGATGAGCATGTCTCTGCCGCCCTCTACGGGAGATACCAGCCGCACGTCCTCAGGATCGATCGTACCCTTGGGGTTTATGTCACCCTCCTCGTCCAGAATAGACCATTCAACCTTTCCATTCTTTGATTCGAGTATATTCCACTGACCAGCGCCATCGCAGTACACCGGTACCGCAATAGGGTCGGTCGAGGAAAGAGAGTCCATCGCCGTCTCCCTTGCTGCTCTCTCCAGATCGTCCATGTCGATCTTCTCACCATCGTTGATCTCGACTCTGGCAAGATCTAACTTCTCTTCCTGCGTCGACATTTCCAGCACTCTTGCTAGGAAGTGCAGATCTGAAAACTCTCCGATTCTCATATGGACCTGACTTCTCAGGATCTCGACCGAGGTGTGTATGCCAGACTCCGTACAATTCTGGATGAATTCCGCATAGATTCTCCTGGAATCGGAAAGAGTGGTCGCAAGCGCTTCCGCGTTAGCATCGACCATAGAGGAAGCGATAGCAGAGCAATCTCTACCTCTTCCTGTCCAAACCCCTCTGCAAGAAAGGTTCAGTTCAACTTGAACCGCATTTCCGACATAGAAACGGAACGGGAACGTGCGACAAAAATGCGGCCGGTGTTCGTACACGACGCACCTCCTATGGTCAAGGAAAGAACATGATCCCCTGCCTTTCTTCAACGATATAGCTGCATATTCTCGAGGGGCATTCTTCAGGATCAGGTTGTTTGGGAATCTCGTGCTGAAGAACGATACCTCTCCCGGCAAGACCTCGGGCTGGCAGAGACAGCAGAGCTGGCAGTGATCTAGGCACTCGAATCTTCGACCGATGAGCTCCGAGAGATCAACCTGCGATCGGATGCTTCCCAGCAACAACATCCCTTCCAACCCGCTCTCCGACCAACCCGTTCTCCTCCACGACTTTCACGCCACGGACAAAGGTCGCATGAGGGAAGATGGCATCCCAACCATCGAACGGAGTCCATCCACATTTGCTGTGGAGATTCTTCGTCGCAATCTTCTTCATAGAGGTCCCGTCCACGATGATCAGATCTGCGTCCCTACCTACCTCAATCTTCCCTTTGTTGATCCCGAAAATCTCAGCTGGCCGTTCACAAGCTGTCCTCAGGAGAACATCCAATCCCAGGCGGTCCTTCTTGACGAGAGCCAACATCAACGGCAGACTCGTCTCGACGCCAGGAATGCCGGATGGAGCTTCAGAGAATTCCTGCTCCTTCTCCTCGATCGTGTGCGGAGCGTGATCTGATGCCAGAACATCGATCTTGCCTTCTTGGAACGCTTTGAACACTGCCTCCCTCTCGCCCCTGTCCCTCAGCGGGGGGTTCACTTTTCCATAGGATTTCAACTTTGAGTTCTTGTCGAGCAGAAGATTGTGTGGGGTGACCTCCTTCGTGAAAGGCATTCCCTCGAGCATGCCGACTGCCTCATTCGACGCAACATGACAGATGTGGATTCTGCCTGCGCCCGGCAATTTGGAGAGCCTCATTATGGCGGAGGACTCGGCGGCACCAGGTCTGTTCTTGTCGTGATCGTCAAGCGTCTTCTCTGGGAGATTCCGAATCATATTCTCGTCCTCGGCATGCACGCACAGCACTTTTCCAGTGACAGCTATGGATGAAAGGATTCTGGAAATGTCGGCGTCGCTCGTAACAAGTAGGTTGCCAGTGGTCGAAGCCATGTAAAGCTTGTACGCTATGACCGCTTTGGATATTGCAGCTGGATCTGCTCGCGGAGAGCACCCGCCAATTAATCCATAATCCACCCACGCCTTCCCGGCGATGGCATTCACCTTGTCTGCCAGGGATATCGGAGTGAGCGTCGGCGGAATCGTGTTCGGCATGTCAAGAACACAAGAAACACCTCCGAAGGCCGCAGAGATAGTCCCTGTATTGAAGTCCTCCTTCTTCGTGAGCCCAGGGTCTCTGAAATGCACGTGAGAATCAATCGCCGCTGGCAGAATGAGCATGTCGCCGAAATCCAAGTGTTCGTCACCCTTCAGCAGCTTCTTCGTCGCTCTGATCCTTCCACCCTCGATGCCAATGCACCATGGGGCCAGTTTTCCTCGAATGTAAGCTCTACCCTCCACAACCAGATCCATGCTATCACTTCAGTGTCTTCTCGACCACGCGACCTCTTGGTTTCTCTTCGGTGAAAATCTCGGCTTGGAACTTGTACAATTTCACGTCCTTGTCCAACCACGAATCTGGACTCAGGCCTGACTTAATGCATGTCTGACCGAGAAAGGTCTCGGCTTCCCATTCCCATTCAACAGGGACCTGGGGGAGAAGAAGGCCTCTGAACGGACCCTTCTCGGCTATGAGACCGTCCTCGCCCACCTTGACCAGTTCAGGCAGTTTAGTCCTATCATCACACTCGATCTCCCCGGGCGGCGTCAGGATGCTCACCTCGACCGTGATGTGGTCCAGCTCGTCCGCTCTAAGGGGCGGGAACCTGGGATCATGACATGCGGCCTGGGCGGACAAGAGTATCGCGCTTCCGAGAGAATGGACAGGCTCAGGGTAGCCAATGCACCCCCGAAGATCATGGGAAGGATAATCGCTCAGAGTCACGAACACCCCTCTCTTCTCTTTGAAGATCTGAGGAAGATTCACCTTTCCAGCACTCTCGTGCTTCGCCTCTGCGTCGACCGTTCGCCTTGCCACATGGACTGCCAGCTCTCCCTCGCTTTTCTTCAAGTTCTCTCTCACCCTAGCCTAAGCGATTTTCTTGGTTGCATTTATCTCTTGTGTATGGTCGACACTCCGGAGGACCCGGAGACAAATGTGATCAGATGGAAAACGGTGGCAATATCAAAGTCACATCGTCATTATGTGATGTCAAACTCAAAAGGATTCTATACCCCTAGCATCAATAGTAAGTTCGATGAAAGAGAGGGTATCCGACATCTATGTCGAAGAGGTTATGACGAAATTCCCTATCATTGCGAAACCTGAAACGACTGTCCATCAGGCCGCAAAGACGATGAAGGCGGAGCATGTCGGGAGCCTTGTCATCGTCGAGGACGACACCCCGATAGGGATTCTTACCGAGAGGGACCTCGTGGACAAGGTCGTCGCGGAAGGTAAAGCGCCCTCGAAGGTGAAGGTAAAAGAAGTCATGTCCGCACCGTTGGTGACCGTGGGTCCGAATGAGAGCGTGGCGGAAGCGGCCAGGAGAATGTCCTCGTTGAAGATGAGGAGGTTACCGGTCGTCTTCGAGGGGCACCTCATAGGCATTCTCACCGAGAACGACATTCTGAGAATCTCGCCGTCCCTCATCGAAATAACGAGGGAATGGGCGAAGATCAAGGGACCGGGCTCGACCGCTGGTATTGGATCCAGGATAGCTTCCGGATACTGTGAAAACTGCGGAGCGTTCTCGAGCGAGCTTCGCTCAAAAGAAGGCCAGATGCTCTGTATTGAATGCTATGATCAATGGGGCTAAACACAGTCTTGCCTATACCAAGCCGAGCTGTGCCAGTTTGCTTTGCACAGGGCGCCCCTCTCTGTCCCATCTCCTTGCTTTGTAGTAGTCGTCCAGCATGCCTATCATCTCTGTCTCGGTGAGCAATGCTCCTTTGGAGACCCCGGACTTTATCGGTTCCTGGGTGATCCTCTTCGGCAGGTAGGAATCCTTTCTTCTGATCCCTGCGTCCAGGTTGAAGAGCTGCTTCAGATTGTTGATTCTTTCCCCCACAAGCAGAAGATCATCCTCTGTAAAGGAGACTCCTACCACAGCGTCGAGCAACTCCATCAGACCCTCCAACTTGAAGAATCCGCGTTGAAACTTGCACATGCCAAGACAATCGTAGACTGTCATGAAGTCTTCCATCAATTTGACCTGTTCTCCCTTGCCGCTCGGAGAGAATCGGTCAACATCCGAAATCCTCCAGAATTTGCCTGTGAGATCGAGCGCATAGAACCCGGATCGAAGGTGGCATGCACCTCTGGGCGAGGTCATGAATCCAAGACCCAGACCCTTCATGCCGCGGACATCGTATGCTGGGGGCTCCATGCCTTTCACATGGATCGCAAAGTTCTCTGAACCCTGCAGTATCTCCTTCGAAATCCTGGCCACTCCTTCGCCGAACAGCTTGCCCATTCCCTTCCTCATGCCGATGAGCTCGGCCATCTTCGGAACCGCGTCCGGGTTCGTGAACCTGCAGTCCACGCCGATATCATCAGGATTCAGTATGCCCCTCTCCACAAGCTCCATCACGAACCCTATCACGACTCCCGTCGATATCGTGTCTATCCCATACAAGTCGCAGACCTCGTTAGCCTTCGCAAGCGCCTCGATGTCAGGGTTTCCGCATTGGGAGCCAAGGGAATACAACGTTTCGTATTCTATGCCATCTAGGACCGTTCCAGCGTATGGACCATCATCTACGACGAAAAGCTTCCCGCATGCCTTCGTGCATGCGAAACATCCTTTGTTCTTGACCCCATATCTTGGGGCCCAGTAATAGGGGTCGATTTTCGCCCTCTCCTCGAAGACACTGTCATTCCAGTTCCTGGTCGGAAACACTCCGCGCTCCGAATTCATCCAGCCGAGGAATTCCCCACTGCCGTACTTCGTGTCCTCGTTGAAGGCGTTGCTCTTTTCCATTATCCCTTGCCAGGTGAGCGAGATGGAGGCTAGTCTCTTCGGGTCGGCGACACCGATGTCCCTTGTACCCCTGACCGCGAGAGCCTTCAGGTTCTTTGACCCCATAACCGCGCCCAGACCTCCTCTGCCGGCCTGTCTGTCCTCACAATCGATCCCTGCAAATCTAACTAGCTTCTCCCCACCTGGCCCTATGCACGCGACGATCACATCGCTGCCTGCTTCATTCTGTATGCCCTCGGACACGTCCCTTGTGAACCTACCCCAATACTTCGAGGCGTCAAGCAGTCCGACAACGTCGTCTTCAATGAAGAGATACTTCGGCGATTTGGATCTGCCTTTGATTACGAGAGCATCATAGCCAGCGGCCTTCAGCTCAGCTCCGATCGCTCCGCCCATGATCGATTCGGCGATCGTGCCAGTCAAAGGTGATTTTGAAACGAAAACCGTCTTGCCCGCTGTCGGGACCGCGTTCCCGGTGAACAGGCCCGCCGAGACCACCAGCACATTATTCGGATCGAATGCGTCAAGCTTGGGGTCCATCGCGTCACAGAAGAGCTTAACGGCGAACCCCTCTCCTCCAAGGTAGTCTCTGATGAGGTTGTCTGGGGTGTCTTCCTTTGTTATCTTGCCTCCGGTCAGGTCGACATATAGAAGCTTGCCCCTCAACGCCTGCATCTACTTCCCCCCCAACATCGCGAGGACCGCAAGATACCTTTCTCCGCCCGGTTCCTCATATTTAAGAGCTCCAAGTGGACAGAACTTAACGCAGACCGGATCGCCGCTGCAGAGGTCACACTTGCGGGCGATTCCTTCTACCACTCGGATGACTCCGTACTTGCAGGTCTTCTCACAGATGCCGCAGCCCGTGCACATCTCCTCGCTCACGACAAGGATGTCGCCTACCATTGATATCGCATTCTCTGGACATGCTTCGGCACAACAATCGTCTCCGCAGGCCACACACTGAGTGCATACGACCGGGATATCATTTCTTATGCCTTTCTTGACGATCCTCAGGCGCGCCTTCTTCCTGTTGACCGAGCCCTCGTGTGTTAACGAACATATCAATTCGCAGAAGCGACACCCGGTGCATTTCTCGGGATAGGGGACCAGACCCGCGACCATTTCCTCTACCTCTAGCGCAGTATGCCATACATACCTAAAGCACTAACGATTCAATAGACCGAGGGGCTGAAGGATTTGCCCAACAAAAGGTCGTCCTCCGCGATCCGAGTCGAACAATAGCGTCAAGACAAAGACGAAGCTGTAGGTCGCCGAGAAAGTTCACTTCACCTCGATCTTCTTCAATCCAGAGGACTCTCTCCCCTGCAAATTGTCGACCGCCTCGAGATTAGCATCGATAACCGATTTCATCATCAGGAGAAACTCCCTTTTCGCCGCGAGATAGTGCTTTCTTGCGTCAGCGGGCATGCGGGATTCTGGGATGATCGAATCGAGCGCAAGGAAAAGCTCCGTTCCGGCCTTCATGACGTGCTCAGTCGTCTCCTTCGAGAGCAGCGCATCCTTCATCCTCTTCGCTTCTTCTTTTATCCTTTCTCCCTTCCCTTCCATTTCGTTCACTTCCCCCGAATGTTATCAGCAGGCGGCCGTCCACGAACTCCGCTTTCTCCGTCTCCTTGTGAAGCAG
>JAJRAG010000173.1 GCA_028682925.1 Methanomassiliicoccales archaeon | reverse complement strand
GACTATCAGAGGCATATCGTCTGTCCAGTGAAACGCTGGATGCGATGAGATCGCACTACCACGACCTTATGGTCGTCGTTGCTCTAGTCGTCTTCTTGTCATGGACTACTGCTCTGTTCGTGATCACTTGGACGTCTTGGGTTCATGATGAAAGCGTCTTGCCAATCGTAGTCGCAATCTCGGCAGTGACAGTGTTAGTATTGTTGGCAGCATTCCTCTTTCTTCGTAGATCATACGCTCCTCGTTTGGCAGAGTTGGACAAGTGGTCAAAGAGACTGCGTGATGAGACCTTGGCTGTTTCCTCGGGCGAGTGGAAGAGGGACGATCAATTGTGCGCGTTCGACCTCTTGGTCGAGACATCCGCTAAGCTACCAGCATGGATGGATTACAGACGGCGGTCGGTGTGGTATAGGAATCCTGCCGCTTCGATGCTCATCTTTCTTCTGTTATGGTGGGGAGTGATGGGGATACTAACGTCAGTCACGGCATATTGGGATCTTGTTGTCAATGCACTGGGTTTGATATTGTCGATCTTCGCCATCGTTTCGGGTCTATATCTCTACTTCAGGATCAGGAAGAAAGACGAGAAGGAACATGAGCGGGCAACTGCAGAATGGAATTCCAGGATTGAGAATGCCCACCAGTTGATTGGGAAGACGATCGAGGACTTGTGATGCTATGCCCGATCGGACGCCGATGGAACGACCTGATATGTACGTCGTCGCGAGAATTCTGGAACGTCTCTGGCGTGAAGAGGGGCCCGTGCTCAAGACCCGTCTCCAGATCGGGGCCCGCGTCAACTACGATGTTTTCGTTCGCTATCTTGATTGGATGATCAAGAAGGAACTCGTCCGATTTGAGAAGAATCCTGATGGTCATGAAAGGGTCCGTCTCACTGCGAAAGGTGAGGAAGCCTACAGGAGACTTGTCCAGTGGATGAACGAGGTCATTCACGGCAGGCTCTGATGCGGTCGATTCTTCCGCTCCTTTTCGCATTAGTCCGCTCGGACCCGCATTAGTCTTCGCATCCTTTCTTCTGTCAATCTGGAACGCTGGCTGTGTGATTCCTTAGCACTGGGTCCAGTCCAAATTTGTCTAGATGCGGACTTCAGATGTATACGTTCGTCCAATCTGCGTCATATTTCGTAAATATATGCCTTTGATTCGGTAACTTTTATTAACAACTTTAACACTCAAGTCGAGGTCGTCGCTGCTCTGAGGGGGGTCTAGTTTGAATGGCGTGAGAGGAAATTCGGGTAAGAAAAGCAGGCAGATCGTTCTTGCCAAGCTTAGTCAAAGTCCCATCAACATCTGCGACACGACCCTTAGGGACGGAGAGCAGGCCGCGGGCATCGTCTTCGCAAACATGGAGAAGATGAGGATTGCCAAACTACTGGACGAGCTTGGAGTGCAGCAAATCGAGGCGGGCATTCCCGCCATGGGCGGCGACGAGAAGAGAACGGTGAAGAAGATTGCAGGACTCGGTCTTGATGCGTCGATCCTGGGCTGGAATAGAGCGACGATTGAGGACATATCCAACAGCATCGATTGCGACGTCGATTCGGTCGCAATATCCATGTCGTCCTCGGACATTCATATCGAGCACAAGCTCAGGAAGTCCAGGGAGTGGGTCCTGGAGAAGCTGGTCGAGTCGATAGACTACGCCAAAGCGCATGGCGTCTACATCTCCGCAAACGCTGAGGACGCGTCCAGGGCCGACATGGAATTCCTTGTCCAGTTCGCGAAGACGGCCGAGGATGCTGGGGCCGACAGATTCCGATATTGTGATACTCTCGGAATACTTGAGCCAAGAGGAACATTCGAAGCCGTTAGATCGTTAATTGATGCCGTCGGCCTCGAGATCGAGATGCATACTCACAACGATTTTGGAATGGCCACCGCGAATGCGATAGCCGGGGCTCAGGCTGGAGCCACCTTCATAAGTACCACTGTCCTCGGCATCGGAGAGAGGACTGGGAATAGTCCTCTGGAGGAGATTGTCATGGCGACCAAGCATCTTCTCAAGATCGATGTTGGGGTCGACACGTTGAGGTTAAGGGAACTAGCAGAGTATGTCGCAAGGGCCTCTGGACGGACAATACCCGAATGGAAGCCCATCGTCGGGTCGAACTGCTTCGCCCATGAAGCGGGTATCCATGCGGACGGAGTGATGAAATATCTGAGCAACTATGAGCCCTATGCCCCAGAAGAGGTCGGGATGAATAGGAAGATAATCATCGGCAAGCACTCTGGACGACATACAATCCAGCAGATACTCGCCTCAAAGGGTCTGGAGGTCGACGAGAAGAGCGCCACAGATCTCCTCGAGATAGTAAGGGCTACTTCGATAGGACTCAAGCGCAGTCTTTCCGAGAATGAGTTGATTTACATCTATCAAGATTACCGGGCAGGGATGTTCGACAAGCTGTGATGGTGATAAGAATGGGAACGATGTCTGAGGAGATACTCTCGGCCCATGTGGGCAAAGATGTTGTAGCGGGAGACATAGTGATCGTGCCAGTGGATTTCATCATGGGCCAAGATGGTACCACATCCCTCACAATACAAGCGTTTAGGAACATGGGTGGAAAATCCGTTCACGATCCTGACAAGTTCGCAATCGTGATCGATCACAACTCCCCGTCACCCCTCGAGAGCGTCTCGAACATTCATGATCAAATCCGTGAGTTTTCAGAGGAACATCATGCCATTCTGTACGACATCGGTGAGGGGGTGTGCCACCAGATTGTGCCTGAGAAAGGACATGTCCTTCCAGGCGGGATCGTCATCGGGGCGGACAGCCATACATGTACATACGGCGCTCTGAACTCCTTCGCCACTGGTGTCGGTTCGACCGACCTCGCCGCCGCTTTGATCAGTGGAAAGACATGGATGAAGGCACCAGGTACGATCAAGCTTATCTACAGCGGTTCATTGCCGGCGGGTGTGTATTCGAAAGATGTGGCTCTGCATATGGTGGGGAAGTTGACGGCAAACGGAGCCACATACAAAGCTCTCGAGATACAAGGGGATGTAATCGACAGCTTTTCGATCGAGGCTCGTATGACGATTTCGAATATGGCGGTCGAGACGGGCGCCAAGGTGGGGATAATGCGATGCGATAGCATGGTCCAGCAGTATCTCAAGGGCAGGACGACTGAGCAGTATCGGGGTGTCGATGCCACCGAGGATGCTCGATACGACAAGATTGTCGAGGACGACCTGTCAGCACTATCCCCTCAGGTATCCAAACCTCATGAAGTCGACAACGTTGTGCCGATAGCCGAAGTTGCTGGAACCGAGGTGGACGAGGTTTTCATTGGCACCTGCACCAATGGCCGACTCGAGGATTTCTCTATCGCGGCGAGGTTGCTTGCGGGGAAGCAAGTGTCCAGGAGGGTCAGGTTGATAGTGGCTCCCGCATCGAGGGAGATAATGCTTCGCTGCATCGAGGAGGGGATACTGGACAAGATGGTTCGTGCTGGAGCGGTGATCGTCACCCCTGGATGCGGTCCGTGTGTCGGGACTTGCGGTGGCATACCCGCTGATGGAGAGGTCGTACTCTCAACCGCGAACAGGAATTTCAAGGGCAGAATGGGCAATTCCAATGCCTTCATATACTTGGCAAGTCCCGCAACTGCCGCATATTCAGCGATCAATGGCGTTATATCGGACCCGAGGGAGGTGTTCGAATGAACAATCTCAGGGGACGGGCTCACGTGTTCGGAGACAACGTGAATACCGACTACATAATATCCGGCAAATACAAGTTCAAGACATTGGACATGAATGAACTGGCGAAGCATGTCATGGAAGACCTCCATCCGGGATTCTACAAGGAGATCGAGGATGGCGACTTCATAGTCGCGGGAGAAAACTTCGGGTGCGGTTCGAGCCGAGAGCAGGCCCCGCTGGCGATTCAGGCCGCCGGCGTCGGAGCGGTCATAGCACGTTCGTTCGCCAGGATCTTCTATCGCAACTGTATCAATATCGGTCTTCCAGTCGTAGAGTGCGACACTTCCCATATCCGAGAAGGGGACGAGCTATTGGTCGACTTGAGGAAAGGGCGGGTGCACAACGTCACCGCGGACAGATCGATTGGGGCGGTCCCACTACCAGCCGTCATGGTACGGATCCTCGGGGATGGGGGACTGGTCGAGCATTTCAAGAAGCATGGCGGTTTCGGCATAGGGGATGAGGGTTGACATGAGGAAGGTAGTACTCGTGCCTGGAGACGGTATCGGGCCGGAGATCACCGCATCCGCCATCAAGGTCGTTGAGTCCTCTGGAGCAGAGATTGAATGGGAGAGAATAGAGGCTGGCAAGAAGGTCCTGGAGGAGACTGGTAGAACCATTCCTCCTAAGTTCTTCGATATGGCGGTAGAGACTGGAGTAGTGCTCAAGGGCCCCGTGTCCACACCTGTTGGTGGAGGGTTCAGGAGTGTGAACGTCACAATTCGCCAGCGATTGAACCTCTATTCGAATGTGCGTCTGGTGAAATCGGTTCCTGGCGTCAAGGCTCTTCATGAAGGAGTGGACATCATCATAGTAAGGGAGAACACCGAGGGGTTGTATTC
>JAJRAG010000172.1 GCA_028682925.1 Methanomassiliicoccales archaeon | reverse complement strand
TGTCTGAATATGAAAAGGTATATATATGGTCAGTATCATTCGAGGGATGTCAGAAGCGCTGATATCTTTTGATCCATTTTAAGAGGTGTAGCACAATGGAAAATGAGGAACTGAAGAAGGGTACGACCACTATTGGAATCGTCAATGGCGAAGGAGTCGTGTTGGCATCGGAGCACAGGGCGACCATGGGCAACATCATCGCCCACAAGGAAGTGCAGAAAGTCTTTAAGATTGATGATAATCTTGGTTTGACAGTTGCTGGTCTGGTCGGTGATGCCCAGCTTCTGGCACGGTATATGAAGGCAGAGGTGGAGCTCTACAAGTTGAAGAGGGGTGCTCAAATGACCATCAAGTCTGCAGCAACCCTTCTATCAAACATCCTCCGAGGCGGAGGTGGGATTGGAGGATACTACTACGTCGGTCTCATAATCGGTGGCGTCGATAGAAGCGGAGGACATGTATTCGGAGTCGATGCCGCGGGTGGGTCGATTCGGGATGACTATGTCTCGGTTGGATCAGGTTCACTGATGGCGTATGGTGTCTTAGAGGATCACTATAAGAAGGATCTGTCAATGGATGCCGCCGTCGATATCGCCGCCAGAGCCCTCAGCGCTGCGATGAAGCGGGATTCGGCGAGCGGAGATGGTATGACTATCGTGACCATCGACAAAGATGGATACAAGGAGCTACCCAGGAAAGAATGGACAGAGAGACTCCGACGGATGGAGATCAAGTATCCGTGATACAGTCTGAAACCATTTACCATTGATTTCATTTATCAACACGAATAAATAAATTGAAAGTGTGAAAAAAATCATGTCTGCAGAGAGAATTCTAGAGGAGGCTAGGGAACAGGTCAGAAAAATAGTTCCTGCCAATCTAAATATTACATCTATCGACTTCGAAGGACCTGTAGTCGTGCTGTACACACAGGACATGGAAACCTTTGCTACGAACAATGATATCGTCAGGCAATTGGCCCAGGGGCTCAGGCGAAGAGTCGCAATCAGGCCGGATCCGTCGATGCTCGCAGACCCTGAAAAGGTTGAACAGAAGATCAGGGATATCATTCCTCCAGATGCTCAAATCACAGACATCTACTTCGAACACGATACTGGAGAAGTCACAATAGAGGCTGGCGCTCCAGGGCTTGTCATCGGGAAACATGGATCGGTGTTGAACGAAATCAAGAAGGAGGTAGGGTGGGCCCCTAAAGTAGTCAGAGCACCTCCTATTGCTTCGAAAACCGTCTCGGACATTAGAAACTACCTTCGCCATGCTCAGGAGCAGCGAAAGGAGTTTCTGAAGAAGGTCGGAAGAAAGCTGGCCAGGCAGCGAATAGAGGGTGAGACCTGGATAAGGATCACCTCGCTTGGAGGTTTTAGAGAGGTGGGACGCAGCGCGACCTTGCTTTCTACGAGAGAGAGCAAGATCCTGATCGACTGCGGCGTTGACGTCTCAAGTCAAGACAACGGCGCCCCATACTTCAATGTCCCCGAGGCCCAGAATCTGGAATCGCTAGATTGCGTTGTCATTACCCATGCCCACCTGGACCATTGCGGTCTTCTTCCGGCGCTTTTCAAGTATGGCTACGATGGTCCAGTATACTGTACTGCGCCGACAAGAGACCTCATGTCCCTGCTTCAGCTGGACTACATCAAGGTATCCTTCGGTGAAGGTCGGAAAAGCCCTTACGAGTCCTCCCATGTCAGAGACGTCGTTCTTCATACTATACCGCTGAAATATGGCGAAACCACGGACATTGCGCCGGACATAAGACTGACATTTCAGAACGCTGGCCATATTCTTGGATCTGCTGTATCGCACTTTCATATCGGAGATGGTTTGTACAATATTGCTTTCAGTGGAGACATGAAATTCGAAAGAACCTGGTTGTTCAATGCGACCGTGAACAAGTTTCCGCGATTGGAGACGCTCATAATCGAATCCACTTACGGAGGTCATCATGACATTCAGCCGAGCAGGGTCGAAGCTGCAAACCAGCTGAGGAACGTCATCGACCAGACTATCGCCCGAGGCGGTAAGGTCCTGGTCCCAGTGTTTGCTGTGGGACGTTCACAGGAGGTAATGCTGGTCATCGAGGAACTCATGAGAACCGGAAAGCTACCAACAGTCCCTGTATATCTGGATGGTATGATTTGGGAGGCGACGGCAATTCATACCGCCTATCCAGAATACCTCAACAGTCAGCTGAGAACGCAGATATTCCAGATGGGGCAGAATCCATTCCTTTCGGAGATATTCAAGAGAGTGGACAGTGCGGACATGCGGGAAAGGATATGTAACGATCCAGACCCAAGCATAGTTCTTGCGACCGGCGGCATGGTCAATGGCGGACCGGTCCTAGAGTATTTGAAAACGTGGGCAGACAATCCGAAGAATACTCTCGTGTTCGTCGGGTATCAAGCTGAAGGGACACTTGGAAGGAAGATACAGAAAGGATACTCCGAACTTACATTGACCGATAGAGGTAGGCAGCTTAACCTCCCGTTCAAAATGGACAACGAGACAGTAGATGGGTTCTCTGGTCATTCTGACAGAAGGCAACTGATAAATTACGTGTCCACACTCGAACCCAAACCTGAGAGAATTATAGTATGCCATGGTGAGGAACACAAATGCTCTGATCTGGCTAGTGCCCTTTACAAGAAATTCAATATAGAGACACGTGCACCAATGAATCTTGAGACCGTCAGAATGAAATGAGACTCGAAGGAGTCAATCGCTGCCAGCGTTCTTGAATACTGATGTCTGGGTATCGTTCTCTCCCAATAGCACAACTCTGCTGTCGGATCTTTCGTTGAGAACATCCAATCCGAGGATCTCCCCCAATTTCGATCCGAATTCTCGAACGGAAGCATGGGAAGGCATATTCGCGATAGTCATTCTCTTCCTGGAGTCTCCAACAAAGACGTATCCCTTTGGTTCTATGAAGAGTGGATCGGCGATGCGATCGAGTTCCGCATATTCTCTCTCCCAACCGATGTTCCATCCTTGGACAAGTGTATGTCGAATCACGGTCCGGGTCGCGAGGCTCGGAAGGAGCTCCAGAGTTCGTCTCAGGTCACTCCAACCGCAAGAGGCCCTAGGTATGCATAATCGGCGATAGATCTCTTCATTTGGAGCTGCGACTGTCACATAGAGTTGAGTTGGCAGCGGATTGAGTTTCTCCAGAACCTTGGGATTCGTTCCATTAGTGACCAAAAACGTAGTCATTCCTTTCCGTCTGCACACATCGATTAGACCTCCAAGATGAGGGTACATCGTGGGTTCTCCGGCAAGAGAAATCGCAACCTGATTTGGATTTCTAGCTTCTTCATACATTCTGGGGGAGCATCTGGTGTCTCCTTTGAAACCAGATATCAGTAGTCTCTGTTGACAAATGCATGCCTCAATAATCTCCTCAGGATCCATCCAGTCGGA
The DNA here is from genome assembly GCA_028682925.1 of Methanomassiliicoccales archaeon. GTDB lineage: Archaea > Thermoplasmatota > Thermoplasmata > Methanomassiliicoccales > JACIVX01 > JAJRAG01. Next base: position 1,418 of record JAJRAG010000172.1, on the reverse strand, counting down.
AGTCTCCAGCTCTGATCCCTGAACTCGCCAGCAGAAAAGGCAACTCTGTGTGCATTGATTGACGACAGGGGTCATCTGGAGACAGCGATGTGAACTGATGCCGTAGAATTCTTCTTTGTAACAACATCTCTGTCGAAGTAGACTCTGGCGCATCCAGTGACAGAGTTTGACCGCGGCATGACCACCGCAGGTCCTATATTGCTGCTTCTCAAGTATTCTTTCTATGTCCTCTCTCATTCAGAGGCTCCATATTGTCAGTACTCAAAAAGACTTCTCTGTGACTGAGAGTCGTCACTACCCAATCTTCTCCTTTCCTCAACCTCCTCCGAAGATGATCGAGTCTCCTCGATGATTGGAACCTTCATTTCAGTGCTTTGAGCACGTTGGACCTTCTCAACGTCAGACATAAGATGTCTTACCGCATGAGAGTCGATCTTCTGATCAAGCAGATACGCCAGTTCCTCCGGGTCGAGCCCAATCATCATAGTCATCGCGATCCTGAAATCCTTGTTCCTTAGGAAGACCGATTTGAAATATGGAAGGAGACCCTCCATGGCCGCCTTGGATGAAAGATGGCAGTTCACCCCAAGCTTCAAGGATACGTCGTGCTTGATGCCTCGAAGGGCCTTTGTTCGTGACATCTTTACCAGATAGAGTGGGAAACGATATCTCGCGTGTTCATGATATTGGCTTTCCTTTGCCACATTGATGCCGTAACTCATGAGATCTGAGGCGTAGGACCAGAAACCGAAATACTGTCGGCGACCCACCCTCCCAAGAAAAACGTCCGACCTCGATAAGGCGTCGTAGCCCCTGAACAAATCATCGGGATTCCTGTATTCGATTGGAAGATTCTCATCTAACCAGAGCAGAACGTATTCCGGTGCCTCGTTGACCTCCATCATCACTGCCCTCGCTCGTAGAGGATTGGTCCCATGCAGGACGTCACCCAGAAGATCGTACATGCTCTTCGCAATTTGACGATCACCGACGACTAGCGTGTCTTCCTCCTGTACTTCCGTTTCACCTTGAGCAACGGCTTGAAAGTCTCGTATGGCAGACCTGAGATCCCCGTTTGCATTCTGTGCGATGAGCTCAAGGACGCGGTCTGATGTCTTGACTCCCTGTTCTTTTGCGATGGTGCGTATGACGGATTTCACGGTACTGGAATTGACACGATTGAATCGAATTTGTTCAGTACCAGACTTTATCAAGGAGCTCTTTCTGCTGAGGGCATAGAAATCATTTACAATCATCACTACTGGCTGTCTTGTCAGTTTGATTAGTTCTGTAATTGCGGGTATTCCGCCCCGATCTTCTTTTCCGAAGATATTGTCGGCCTCGTCGAGAATTATGAGTTTCAAGCGACCCTCTTTGCTCGATAGGAACTCTCCCATATCAGTGAACGTCTCTGCGAT
>JAJRAG010000171.1 GCA_028682925.1 Methanomassiliicoccales archaeon | reverse complement strand
CTGGTCCCTTCAGGTTCTTCTCCTTCAACATCTTCTCAAGCTCTTTCATTCCAGCGAGTGTCGGAGTCATAAGGGTTGATGTAGCAAGTATGTTGGCTTTCTCAGCCTCTACTTTCTCGATATATTTCTTCAGCGGCACGTCCCTGCCCATGTCAAAAATCTGCAACCCGGCACCTGTCAGCATCGCCTTTACAATGTTCTTTCCAATGTCATGGACATCCCCCTCGACGACACCGATCACGATTTTGCCAGATGCGCCCGCTTCCCCGACCTTCAACTTGGGAAGAACGACATCAAGGGCTGCGTACATAGTCTGAGCCGAAAGCAAGACCTGAGGCAGGTAGTACTCCTTCTTCTCGTACTTCTGACCGACGACCTCCATGCCCTTGCTCAGGCCATCGAAGATTATCGTCTGCGCTGAAATTCCCTGACCCAGTGCTTGTTCGGCTAGCGGCTTGGCCTCCTTAATCTTACCTTTTACAACGACCTCTGCTAGCGTTGCCAAAATTTGCTCACTCATGCTATGCTCCCTCCTATGAGCCAACTGTTGTCCATTGGATTAAAATCAATGATTATAAACCCTTTTATGGATGGATGCACCATCCACTGAATCTGTATCTATTGTGAAGACGTTTTGATTTGGCTGACCACAACAGGGATGCATTCGCCACATCCAGGACAAGCCTGATCGACTAGTCTGACCTCGACGTCAGAGAAAGTCGGGCAGAACCGGCTGACCTCCATCTTTTTCACGCATATCTTCTCAATCACTTCCTCGCTCGTCCTTCTGATGACAAGCTCACCGCATCTGGGGCAGTATGTGTTCTGCCTCTGATCGCCAACGACTCCTGCGTGATAGGGAAATTTCAATCCGACCTCCTTGGCGATCAAATATGCTTCATCCAGCTTCTCGATCGTCTGTTCTGGGAGACCAGATAATCTGTAGAAAGGACGGAACCTGAAGAAGTGGACTGGAGTGTCAGATCCCATGCCATCTATCACCCATTCACAGAAACTTCGTACCTCCTCTGTGGAATCGTTGAGACCGGGTATGAGAAGGTACGTCAGCTCAACGTGAACACCTGATCTTCTAGCAGCGACGCAAGTGTCCAAGACCGGACGGAGTTCGGCGCCGCAGTTTTTCTTATAGAACTCTTCGGAGAACCCTTTCACATCGATGTTCATGACCTGCGTGAATTCAAGAAGCTCACTCCTAGGGTATGGTTCGATGAAACCGTTCGTGTTAACCATAGAGAAGATTCCTCTCTTGTTCGCTTCCTTGGAGACCTCAAGAACGAACTCGGACCATACAATAGGTTCGTTGAACGTCCAACCGATGCCATGAGCGCCCTTCTTGATCGCCTCTGACACCACGTCCTCTGCCTTCATCTCGACGTAAGGCAGATCATGACCATTTGACCTCGCCAGGGCAAAATTCTGACAATTCAGACAGTCCATGTTGCAACCGAATGTTCCAAGGGAGTAGAGCCTCGCACCTGGCCTATAGTGGAATATTGGCTTTTTCTCAATCGGATCCACGGTAGAAACACACACCTTCCCGTAATTTGTCGAGAACAACACGCCTCCCTCGTTCCGACGGACCCCGCAGATTCCCAGACTTCCGTCTGAGATAGGACACCGATGTGGGCAGAGTGCGCAACGTATCTTCGACCCTTCTTCATGCCACCATCTGGCAACAGTGCATCTGGATGTCAGGTCATCAGGTTTCAATAGTCATCCTCTTCGAACTGTGATGCCCCACAAGCGGGACACTTCTCTTGGTTCTTCTCCAAAACATACCCGCAAACGATGCATTCTGGCAATCTCATCCCTCTAGTCTTCAATATGATTCGATACGATTAATAGATTTCCCAAGCAACCGGAAGTGAGTCGTATGAACTTGGGAGTCCAAACGAACTGAAGTGTGGATGATTCAGAAAGACATCGGGTCACACCTTCATCTCGCCCAAGAATGGTATTGATCCAAAGTTTAGAATTCCTATCTCGCTACACCCATACACGCTAGTCCCTGTCACATCACATTTTCTCAAGATCGGAGATAGGAACTCGGAAGACTCGACTCCTACGATGTTTGTTCCCACCGCGAGGGGACTGAACGCTGGCATGACGATCACATCGTCTTTCCTGAAATGGATAAAGCAGGGCAGCTTCACAGAGGCGCCGACACGATCCACGATCCTCACTGAAGGATGCTCGTGGGCCATTACTAGAGGACGCTCTGAGCAATGGGAATGCCCGTGGACAAACGTTATCCCGCCGAAGCATCCACTGTTAAGGATTTCGATGTCCAGTCTCGAAGCGATGTTCTTCAGATAGTTGTCATGATTTCCACGGATGAGTATTACCTTCGCTCGTTCGCGTAGAAGCGACAAGATGGACTTGACGTCGCTCCACTCCTGTCCCAGGTTCCTACTGAACTCGTGTTTGATATCCCCGTTGACGAGAACAGCTTCTGGCTCGTGCTTGTCCAGGATCTCGACAATAGCATCCCGGATAGTAGCTGTCTGGAAACGTGGAAGGTGAACCCCTTCCTCCTCCAAAGCAGCTTCATAGCCAACATGAAGGTCGGCCATGGCCAAGAGTCCATCATCTTCCAAATAAAGACAGAGATCATTGAATATCGAGATGCCGGGGAGAATCTCTACAGAGTTCATCAGAATTCACATCTCTCTAGAGATTCAGTCAACTAGGAGCAACTATTCTAAACCTGTGGTCGATGGAATCTGTGTGTTCCTTCTCAGGAAGAGCGTGTCGACCTCATACTTACTTTCGCCATACCCTGCGAAACCGCTATCAGATATGGCGTGATGAAAGGGGTAGATGATTCGCAGGACTTTCCTCATGCTGCCCACTGTCGGATTGAGGACCGAGAGACTCCTATG